>JBEGUT010000442.1:0-4261 GCA_041178745.1 Planctomycetota bacterium
CATTTTTTCCTTACCTATCGAACTGGCATTTTACGGTCTTCATATGAATCAGCCCCTAAATCGTTATAGTTCTCAAATTACGCAACCCAAGAGTCAAGGAGCATCGCAGGCGATGCTCTATGCCACTGGACTAACACCTGAAGATATGAATCGACCCCAGGTGGGCATTTGCAGTGTGTGGTACGAAGGTAACCCTTGCAATATGCACCTTAACGACCTGGCAGCCTTGGTCAAACAGGGAACAACACCAGCCGGTTTGGTCGGGATGCGATTCAATACGATCGGCGTCAGCGATGGCATGTCGATGGGAACGCGCGGAATGAGCTTTTCGCTCCAATCACGCGACCTAATCGCCGATTCCATCGAAACAGTTATGGGAGCACAGTGGTACGATGCCTTGGTTGCACTTCCCGGCTGCGATAAGAATATGCCTGGTTGCTTGATCGCCATGGGTCGCCTCAATCGGCCCTCGCTGATGATCTACGGCGGGACGATCCGCGCGGGACGCTGGAACGGCCAAGCTCTCGATATCGTCTCTGCTTTCCAGTGCTACGGTCAGTACATCTCTGGCCAGATCAACGAGGACAGCCGCCAATCAATCGTTCGTCACTCCTGTCCTGGAGCTGGAGCCTGCGGTGGTATGTATACGGCCAATACCATGGCCAGCGCTATCGAAGCGCTCGGTATGTCGCTTCCATACAGTTCTTCAACTCCAGCAGAAGACCCTGGGAAGAAGGAAGAATGCCTTCGAGCCGGTCAAGCGATTCTCAAGTTGCTAGAGTTAGACCTCAAGCCTCGCGATATCATGACCCGCCGCGCATTTGAAAATGCGATGGTGGTGATCATGGCACTGGGAGGATCGACCAACGCCGTTTTGCATTTGATCGCGATGGCCCGCGCAGTGGATATCAACCTTGGTCTTGATGACTTCCAAGCCGTCAGCAATCGAATTCCATTTATCGCTGACCTCAAACCAAGCGGTAAGTACGTCGAAGAAGATTTACATCGAGTCGGTGGCACACCCGCTGTAATGAAATATCTTCTCGAAGAAAAACTGATCGATGGCGACTGCATAACGGTTACCGGAAAGACAATTGCCGAAAACTTGAAGGATCTGCCAGGACTCTCTCCCGGACAGCCGATCGTTCGCACCGTCTCCAATCCAATTAAATCGAGTGGCCACATTCAAATCCTTCGTGGCAATCTAGCTCCCGAAGGTTCTGTTGCCAAAATCACCGGCAAAGAAGGCTTGCGATTCTCCGGTCCTGCACGCTGCTTCGATGGCGAAGAACCGATGCTTCGAGCACTGGAGCAAGGACTCATTCGCAAGGGAGATGTGATCATCATTCGCTACGAAGGCCCACAAGGTGGCCCAGGCATGCCCGAGATGCTCACCCCAACCTCCGCGATCATGGGAGCCGGTTTAGGGAACGATGTTGCTCTGCTAACCGATGGACGCTTTTCCGGTGGTTCGCACGGATTTATCGTTGGACACATCACGCCAGAAGCACAAATCGGTGGACCTCTCGCCTTGGTACAAGATGGTGACCTGATCACCATCGACGCAGAACACAACCGACTCGATATATCCGTTAGCGATATGGAACTAGATCGTCGACGCCAAGCCTGGAAAGCTCCCCCGCTGAAAGCGACCCGGGGAACTCTCTACAAATACATTCGCTGTGTAAAAACCGCATCGGAAGGTTGTGTCACCGACGAATCCTAGAAATCGAGAGACTCCCTTCAAAACTCGGATTCAGCACTGAAATGAGTTTCAAAAACTGTATCAGCTAAGGTGCAGTTTTCATCGGACTTGATTCCTGGCGAACGTTCAAAAAGGAGCTTCGACTGTGAGCGAAAATAGTGATGATACCAAGCGGATTCAATGGTCGCGCCGTCAACTACTGCACACCGCAGGTGTGGTCGGTGGACTGGGACTCGTGACAGTGACCTCTTCCTTAGAATCCAAGGCAAACGCCATGTTGGCCAACCACGATACAACAACAGAAGAGAAGAAAAACAGCAACGAAGCAGTCATCACCAAGAAGCGAATCCATCAATCTCTTATGGGTTGGTGCTTCAATCCATTGCCCACCATGGAACTGGCGCGACATGCTGCCGCTCTCGGCTTCGAAGGTATCGAAGGAATCGACTCAAAGTTCTATCCCGATGTGCAACAACTGGGCTTGAAAATTTCTCTCGTCAGCAGCCATGGCTTTCAGCAAGGTCCTCTCGATCCCGCCAATCACACAGTCTGTCGAGATAAATTGATCGCCGCAATTGAACTCGCTGCAAAAGTGAATTGCTCCAAAGTCATCACGTTCACAGGAATGCGAAAAGAGGGAATCAGTGATGCTGCAGCTGTAGAGCATTGCGTCAAATTCTGGCGCGAGTTAATACCAATCGCCGAGAAGCATAACGTGCAACTCTGTCTTGAGCATCTCAACACCCGCGATGACAGCCATCCGATGAAGGGACATCCAGGATATTTCGGCGATGACGTAGAACGTTGTGTCGACATGATTCGCCGCGTTGACTCGCCCAATATGAAATTACTTTTTGACATCTATCACGTTCAGATCATGCATGGTGATGTGATTCGTCGCCTTCGAAAATATGCCCCTTGGATTGGCCACTACCACACCGCCGGCAATCCTGGGAGGTGCGAGCTAGATGAAAATCAGGAGATCCAATATCCGGCTATCTTGAGAGCCATTCTGGAGACAGGCTATCAAGGCTTCGTCGCCCAAGAATTTATTCCTACCTGGAAAGACCCCATCGCCTCACTTCGGCACGCCGCAGCACTCTGCGACGTTTAACACTTATAAGCTCGCCGGCCGAGCTAATAGCCGTCAACTTAGGCCTCCCTCTACCGCAGGACCGTCTCTTCTAACCGACTGAGACTGCATCTTTTTTGTCATTCCCCTATTTGCAAAACCGTCCCCCGAAATCGTCTTGTTCCTTGCTTTATTTTGGAAAAAACGTTTTTTCGGCAATGGTCTTTCTCGCCCCTGTTGCGAACGATTAACGGGCACAAACCCACCGCTGCGGCCATTGAAAGCATTATTCCTGGCTGCGACAACCCGTCCTCAGGCTTTCTCTGCCATTGCCTAAACCGTTACCTGATGGGAACTTAATAAGAGCGGAGTGCGTCTGATTCCAAGAATCTCCACTCCAGATTTTACGAGCGATCGACCGAAAAAAAGTTCTAGCAATCGCACCTTTTCGATTTGTAGACCGTAGATCGCTTTCAGAGTGTCCTTTGTTTTACACGTGAATTATGACCAGAGAAACCTCCGAAAATAGAAGCAAAACTCCCTCGAAAGCGGATTTCGCTTTTCTGGGCCTTCGTTTTTCGGAGGCCCGTACCGCCGTCATTCGCAAGGCTGCCAAACGCCGAGCACTCAAAATGAAACAAGAGCCATCATCCGAATCTAGCTTCGAGCAGGCTGCGGACGTAGCCAAGGTCGCCCTAGCCACCTATCGACTCCTCGATCCTCGAGGACGCCGAAAGTTTTGGGAGCGACTGCATTTGAGTGTCGGGACTGCTTTTGAGGACGACTCCTGCGAGCGTCGCTCCGTCTCGCGACTACAACTGCCCGACCTCTCTGCATCCGATCGGCCAACCCAAGATAGCGACTGCGATAGCCATTGGAACATTTCTCCGTAAAGCTACATCGGTAAGCTTTATCCGTTTTGAAATGACCTCCATCTCTAGGACGCAACGGCGACCTTGATCCATGCGGTACCTACTTCATTTTCCTCGGATCAAATGATGAGGAATTGTTGCCAGAAGCTTTCGTAACAATTCCTTTTCACTCCCCCTCTAACGCCACAAAAGCCCGCTTCGTTTCTGTAATAGCCTCTCAACACTTCCAAGTGATTCTACGAAAGTCATTTCGAAGTTGCTCTTTCATTACCGTGACGCTGCTTTGACGCCATACACTCACGCTCCAACCTTTCGAAAATCCGTTTTCGACTAGCCACTTCAGCTATAATGAAAATGAGTAACCCCAACGCCCAGCGTTTCTCGGGACTTATTGCAAGAACTACACGGCCGATCGACAGACTTACTTCTATCTGAAGCGGGAGATTCCTTTGACTTCGACATCAGGATCGAGACCACAAACACTTGCTGAACTTCGTCAAAGCGGTTGGAAGAGCAAATCGGTCAAGCAGGAAATCCGCGACAACTTTGTGCGCATGTTAGCCGCCAAAGAATCTATGTTCTCAGGCATAATCGGTTACGAGAACACGGTGA
>JBEGUT010000443.1:0-4258 GCA_041178745.1 Planctomycetota bacterium
CTCCTGCAATAACTGTTCAAAAACAACAACTTGTAGCGTTCCCCAAAGACTCTGCGTATAGTCTTTGGTCATGTATTTAGTCCAGCTCTGTGGCGCTGCGGACACAGATTGATTAGCCAGCTTTGTGTGCTGCTATCGCGGACATCAGCAGCCTAGCTAGCGGCTTAGAAGATTGAGCAGCTTATAGGGCTGATTAGCGGGTTTAGCGCGTGTGAAAATGAGGGCTTTGCACCCGCATCCACCCTGGTAAAAATTCTAACGATTTCAAGTATCAGTTCGAGATATCACCTTCATCAAAGTTACGCACGTACATTTCAGTCAAGTGATAGTCATCACGCTTGAAATTACTGCTATCCCCAGATTCAATATAAGGGGCAAATCTGCCTCTACTAACAACCATCAATGGAACGGTCCAATGTGAATAACTGTCATGAACACTCTTTAAATCATCTTCAACTCGTGTTTCCAACCCCTGTAGCACACCAGAATTGGGGTCGATCATTGCGCTAACTAATAGACTTATCAATTGAGCCGGTTTTTTAATCCTCAACTTCTCAACCAGTTCCAACCCATTGGCGTATGACTCGCCAGTAGCCTGATAGGGATTCAGCCATGCATCAGGATCATATGAATTGTTCTTAGCAAATTCTTCATCAAAATCAAGCATCTCCTGGAGATCAAGACATGTCTTATTAGCCAGGTGATACAAAGTGGCTGGAGTTGCTCGCAGTAATTGCCATGCCAAAAAATCTTCTCGTTTGAACTGAACTTTTTTCCCGTCAATAACCCCCCAAACCTTTTCAGTATTTGGGAAAAATATCTCACTAAATCCATACGCTTCTGACGTAAGCAAAAGATCATTAGCATCGCTGACTATTTCACCGTCATACTCAAGTGGAAGTGGGCTCGGAAAAATCTCAACGACGTACTGCAAGTCTCGAAACTCCACGCCCGAATTTATATAGCTATCCAATTTATTGCTCATTCAAAACATCCTTTCCTCTGAATTTAATACCCATCATTTTTTCTTACTTCAAAGATTCTTGCAACACACTTTTTAATAAGTCAGCTCTTCGGGTAGTCCGCACATCAAAAATCTGCAGCGCAATTTTTACGCAATCTAAAGATCCCAACTTCGCCGGTTTTAATCTAAGCCCGCCTCTTTCCTTGTCCCTTCTCATCTTCAAAGGTCGTGGTGCTCCATTTATCAATCAAGTCACTGCTTCATTGACTTTTAGCGAACTTGCGTTCGCTTGCTCTTCGCATTCGCGCATCGCATTTCTTCTCTTTTAGTCCAATCTCATGATCTCTTAAAGCATGAACCAATTGATGAATGGAAGAGCTTTCGATAGATTCAATCCACACTGAGCCTTATGCAGACAGGCTCAGTTTTCAGGCAACGCTCTTTCGATGAGTTCGTTACCACAGCACTTCAACATAACCATTGCTGGCAAGGGCGGTTTCGCGATCTCCTTTTACATGCGTCTGGTGAAACGCAACATCTGCGACAGCCAAAGTGCCAGCCATCGCAGGGTTCGCAAGTTGCTGTGTAGGCAGGGCTTGCTCGTGATGCTAAAGGCTTAGAGCCTTCCATCTTTGTGCTTCTATCATTCTTGCGTCAATCGAGGCAGCAACCTTCGAAAGCATCCTTCGCGGGTAGTGACAACAAGTCTCCGCTACCGCTCGGAATTTCCATCCCTGCGACACCAATGTCCAGGTCTAGGGCGTCATAGCAACTGAGTGACGCAGCTCGTTTCGGTAGTAATAAATGGCGTGGCAAATACTGTGCGTCGATTTGCCCGTCAAGATTATTTATGACGAGCAAATGAAGTCACACAAAAACTGACTAAACATTTGGTGAGTCCTTCCTGACTATCGGGACTCATCGCATTGAGGTTGTCCAGACCACCAATCAGAAAACACACTAGCGTTGTCCATTCACACAAAGGAGCATGACATGGCAACAGCAACACTTGCAGGACTCAAACTAACCGCTGCTCAAAAGAGCACCAGCATCAATCCAACTCAATTGCGCCGCAACAAGATGAGTCGGCGACTGAAGGAGCAAATCCAAATGGCCAAAGCTCTGGCTGACGGCAGCCCGTTCTGTGCCAGCAAGTTTCGTACGATCATTGATTCGGAAACGGGGTTGCGTAAACAAGTGGAAGTACCAAAGCGTGTGAAGGCTTGGTGGTTCACCGCTGAAAACGGCA
Organism: Planctomycetota bacterium; assembly: GCA_041178745.1. Taxonomy (GTDB): domain Bacteria; phylum Planctomycetota; class Planctomycetia; order Pirellulales; family Pirellulaceae; genus JAFLCP01. The sequence goes on from JBEGUT010000443.1 coordinate 2,214, forward strand.
AGACTGCCATTACTGTCCGCTACGGTGCCCGTGTTTTGGAGCTGGCAAAGGGTAAATATGCCGTTGAACTTGCCGCACCTACTGAGCTTATACCGACGCTGGAAGTGATCAAATCTGCTATCGAGGCTGGCGAATTGGATACCCAGTTGGAAACGACCGCCGAAAATGTCCGCTCCAGCTTCCGCCGCTAACTTGGCGCTTAAGCGACTCTCCCGATGAAACGCTACGAATTGTTGGTCCGTGTTGCCAGTGGGATTTCAGTGCGGACCATCGTCTATGCCAGCAGCTCATACGAGGCAAAGATGCTGGGAGAAGCACAGTACGGACAGGGAAACGTCATGGACTACACCGAGTTAAATGATTTATCAGCGGGTTCCGCATACGTGTCACTAAATACTTGATGCGTATCGCGGAAATCCTTGAAAACATCACCTCCGTTGGCTCTCTAGCTTCAGATGCCTATGCTGCAGTGGCCCAGCAACGCAATGCAGCCCAACGGGAAAAAACTGCAGCGACCCAGCAAGCACGACTACAGCAGCAACAGGCAGCACAGCAGCAGTTATTGGCAAATCGTCGAGCAGTCAAGCCAAAGCCACTGAAGTGGCACAAGAAACACAAATCTAAATCACGCCGAAAATCATCAGTCCATTAGAAGTGCTTGTGACTTGATTGCCCAAATCTTTTCCAAAACCGCTGGAATCGCTGGGTTTTCCAGTGGAATTCAGCGTATTTCGCAAGACCAGTGGCAAGTGGACGAGAGGTATAGCGCAATTGCAAGCAGACCTATACGCTGTCATTTTTTCTTCCACAACTGAGACGGCTTAGGCGCTTTCTATACGTGCGTTGTAGGGCTGATTTGAAGCCCAGCTGAAGCCCAATCAAAGTCAATACGCCAGGCGTTTTATGTCCTCACAACTTGATCGCATTGAAAATGCACTTGCACAAATTGCCGCTTCGCTTGAACGGCAGACAATTGATGTACGTGACTTACGGGATCAACTCCAGAAATTTGTGCTGGTCTCTGTGCCCAAATCCACAGGTGTCGTAATTGATCCAGATTGCGGTTACGAATGGATGTGGCTAGCCCTTCGCCTAGATGAAGGCACTTGGTCAAGAATCAAAGCAGGTGAACATATTGAACTCAGAGGCCGTGGGTGGGTGCCTGAACAGCAAGTCAAACCCGATCCGGCTGATGAGAACTTTTATTGGGACTATTGGGAGTTCAATGGTGGAATCAATAAGCCTATGAGAATCACAATGGTCAGCCCGCATGAAGACTCTCTTGACATTGATGATCGCACCGCCTACGAAGGTCCCTTACTCAAGAGTTTTATTCAAGAGTTGAAGGACATTTGAAACTGCGAATCAATACTCGCTGGGCAACATGATCACCCAATGCTCGCCGTCCCAGCAGGCGAAGAGTGTGATTTCAGCAGGCGGAAAATCTGTGTAAGGAATTTCCTGCCTTGCGTGTTCATGTCCGTTGCCATCCTCATAGACCATGAGTGCTGCGGCATCTTTGACAGTGGTCTTGACAACAACAAACCAATCCGTCGTACCAATTTCCATTAAATGGCTGGCGATGGCATCCATCATCCAAAAACACTCGGCTTGCTCTGCAAGGTATTTCGTTCCATCTGTCAGCAAGTGCCTGCGACTGATGCGGTAGTAGCGTTCTGTTCCCGTAAATTGGGAAAGTGTTGCTGAGTCAAAATTTGACATGATCTGCGTCCTTTCGTGTTGAACGCAGTTTGTTTTCAGACCACCAATCCGGACAACCTATAACCCGCCACTTTGGACGGACATCAGCCTTCAATGCGACCATGCTCAGGCGTAAATTTTTTTGACGCTTGAATTGCTGAATTCGCTGACAAGTTGTGAAATGCTATATCCCTACTTAATGGCTGCATTCGGCCAAAAGCGGTCAACCGATAAATTACATTGCGTCCTTTTCAGTTCAAGCGCTCAGACTGCTCCAAGTCAGTACCCCCCACACGAGCACATAAAGGCTGCATCCAGCGGCCAGTGCCTGGGTTGAGTAGTTT
>JBEGUT010000444.1:0-4254 GCA_041178745.1 Planctomycetota bacterium
ATACCCAAAGTCCATTCTACAAGTTTCTAAGAAGCCCCCTCTTCACAACCGAACAATTCAGGGGGTATTTAGGGCAATTTCCACCGCCCCCCCCTTAGCCACCCATCCTGTGCATGCCACCCAAAAACCAAACCGTATGACCCGTTTGGCTTACTGAGAACCTGCCCCTCAGAGGTTAAATGCAGGTTCCATCCCACCACTTTTTTGGCAGCAAATCCGTTTCTCGGTTTCTGCGCTGCTGGACTCAAAGAATAGAGCTGCCGAAATTCTCGACCACCCCCCTTTGGCATTTCTCTGGTCCCCAAGAGCCCTAGGGCTCAGTAAACCTCGATGCTGCTGAGCCCTTCGCGCCAAGAGATAACTTACCCCTCTCACCTCGCTGAATCAGCGATATCGCCCTGCCACACCCCTTGGCCCCAGGCCGCATTTCATGATTCCAAGCATGCAACGACTATGCAAGATTCAAAGAGCAAGACAGCCTCCAAGAAGAATGGGGGCAAGCGTAAAGCCACATCGAACTCCCCACATCAACTAAGCCTCAAACAACGCTGAGCCTATCCTTACTATAGTAGATCCCTCTGCGATTGCCTCTCTGTAGTCTCCGCTCATACCCATCGAGAGTTGACTCAAGCTGACCTCCGGAAACTGCTGCTGCATCCTATCTCGCAATTCCCTAAGCGATGCAAAACATTGACGTGCATCTTCGGATGATGATCCAAGCGGGGCCATCCCCATCAATCCATTCAGTTGCACATGATGCTGCGATAACATCGCTTCGATAAGTTGTGGCACTTGCTGGACCGGCAACCCGGTTTTATTGGCATCCCCCGAAACATTGACCTCGATCAATGCCGATAACTGCGAGCTTGCTCGCTGGCATTCACCGACCAACTCTTCCAGCAAGCGATGACTATCGAGCGAATGCATCAGATGAATCAGTGGCAAAGTCTTTCGAACTTTATTCCTCTGAAGATGGCCGATAAAGTGCCAGCGTACCGAAAGATCTGCCAAATCCTCAGCTTTCTTCCAAAGATCTTGCGGCCGACTCTCTGCCAAATCGCTGCAACCCAATTCGACCAAGCAACGGGTTTCTAAAGCAGATGAGTATTTGGTAACTCCCAACAGCAGAATGTCTGCAGGATCCCTTCCATGACGAATAGCCGCCTCAGCAACTCCCTCGCGAACACGTTTGAGATTGGAGCTAATACGATCTTTCAATTCGTCGGGAGATACCACATGTCACCTGAGATTGACTAGCCAAGTTAAAATCGTTGGTCGACCAATCTTTCGAAGAAAAACTTCACATCAACTCTCGACCAAGACGTACCTTGCTATTCATCGCTAGCTTCATCGCTGGAAGAACCACTGACTTCAACCAAAGACGCTGCGTCACCTGTTCGGTAATCAAAGGAACATGCACAGAAATCGCCTGCGGTGTGCATCCCAAGAACCGATCTTGGAACAGCCTTAGCCAAGGATCTATAAAACACCCACTGTTGCTTGTCCAATTGTAGTCTATAACCAACGGCAACTTCCGAGGGTTGAATCTGCAGATTTTCGACTACCGTCAAAGATCGCCATGTGATAGGCGTTTCAAAATGCTCACGCTTCAGTGCAATCGCCAGAGGCATGTAAAGATTGTTAGCTTCCTTTGCCACTTCTAAACACAGCAGTCCATCCGAAATCGCGACTGCTTGCTGAGACGCCTGTCGCTTCCACTCACCGCTCGCGAGCGGCACCAGTAAAGCCTTTTTCACGCCATCTTCCGCCAACCAAGACTCACGTGTTTTATCTGCTTCTACCAATTCCAGTTTCGACGCAAGTGGCAGAGTCGAGCAGAGACGCCAAGGTGCTTTATGACCACCGAGCAATGCATCCGCTAAGAGAACAACCCCCGCTTCGCGAATCAAAAGAATCTGCCGCTGAACACGGCACTCCTCTTCAAAAGAAGCCTCTAGCTCAAGGTAATCAACTTCACCATCGGTGTACCAACAGACCTCCTGCCAAGAACTCACGATCTCTAACGACCTTGAACCGCGAGTTACCGAACAACTCCAGGGACCCGCCAGTAACGAATCACCCTTTGGCCCTACGATCTCCAACAACATCGGATCGACCGAGTAATCGACGGCGATACGTGTTCCCTGCGATTGCCAGTCGCGTTGAAACACACCCGCCTCAGCTGTTTGCGAATACGAAGAAAGTGGAACTGAAGTACCAGCCAAACTATCGACACTCTTACCGGCAATCTCCATCATCAAATTCTTGGGAATGCGTTCGGTGAACAAAGCCTTGCTTGCCTTCGGGCGTCCAGCCAATCGATAACCGGCGGCCCAAAATGAACCATCACAATGATCAGCCAATTCGAAACTTGGCGAAAGCAACAACGAACCATTTTTGCGCGACCAACGAATCGCTTCTTCCAACAGTTTTGCAAAACCTTTCTTGGTTGCCGCATCCCACGATTCCAACTTCTGTCGCTCTCCCCAAGCGACACTGCGCACCGCACTCGCCATCGCCGCACGCAATCGCCTAGCTCCACCTCGCACCCACTCTGCCGTATCCTCTTTGGCCTCCGCAATAGTCGCCGCCAACGATTCCATAGCACTCTTCGCCCAACTGCTACCGACTTTGCGATCCGTAACCCATGTTGAAAAAATCAGTGGCAATTCCACCTCAACTAAATTCCAAGTCACCATATCCATCTCATCAGACGGTATACGGCCTGCCAATTCCAACATCTCAGCCCAACTCGTAAACAACTCCTTCTGAACCTCCGAGTCAATTCCAGCTAAAAAGGGCCAGCAAGTCACCAAAGCGACTGTTCCCAAAGCGACCTCGGAAGATAGCGTGGCGCCCGATCGATTCTCCAGCAACCACAGGAGCGACTTCTGAATCGATTCGGCACGCGACAGATCCGAAGCATCAACACCATCACCAACGACTTGTTCAAGCACATCCATCAAAGACGCTGCTCGCGGCATCTTCATATGGAACATACCCCAGCGAATCTCTCGGAGTCGCTGATGCGTGAATCGAACCAAACCTTTGCCGAAGCCAGCTACCTCATACCGTTCCGATAATTCCAATGGAGTAATCACGGCCGATCGCAACCAATCGGTAAGCGATGTCGGTTCCGAAGACTTGAGCAACTTCTTGCCTCCCTTTTTAGCCTTTCGACCTTTCACGGATTCACCTTGCTTCTTTGATTTGTCTCTTGGCTTTGGTTGCGTTGCCATGACATTCCTTCCTTATCCACAATTCTTCCCAAAGAAGCTCAACTGAAGGTTGAACCTTTCACTCTTTGCCACTTCAACTTTAGCCGTAGAGCTAAACCTGTAGAAGGCTTTGCTGACCCAACGTTTTTCAGACTCGATGTATCAACAACCTCTTTAATGCGGTCGATTCGAGCGTTTACACATCTTCGCCATTTTGCTGATTTTAACGCATTCCCGCTAGTGGCTCATGGGTGATCTAGAATTTTAAAGTCCCCCGAGATTCCACAAGCAATGGCCATAAAGGCTTGTAATACTGAGCTTAAGCCTCAAATTTCTTTGAGAACTTACCCCCGAAACGACTCGCGTTCGGCTACAATGCGTTCTCTCTTTTCTGCCTCGCCAGTGTTCAAGGAGTGAAAACCGATGCGACAGCTTTCTCTGCTCAAATCTAGATGGCTGACCTCGATCACCGTTTTGGTATTCGCTCTGCTGATCGCTGTATCCTCAACAACTAGTGCCCAAGAAAAAGACTCTTCCGAAACACCAAAGAGTGGCTCGGAAACAGAGCAAACCGGCAAGCCAGAATCACCCCCCACCGGCGACAGCGGCGTGAAAACTTCGGAGCAAGGGGCATCCTCGCAAGATAATAGCCAGACTGATACAACCGAACCCACCGAATCTCGTGCCTGGCCCAAGAAGTCTGCGCTAGAGCAAAAGGTCGCTCGAGTCTTTGGTGCACCCCCAGGCATGACTCGCCTAGCAAAAGATGCGAGGGTCTGGATCGATCCCAAAAACAAGCGAATGGTCGTTGATGGCTATGTAGCGCTTCGGATTGGTCAACTCGAAATGTTTGCCTGCCCCGCCGGAACCAAAGAACACGAATCGTTAATCGGTCTTCTGACCAAAGCTTATTACGTGCACGCAGGATTGCTTGCCGTCGGCGCTAAACCAGGTTCACCGGTTCGCTTCGAACCTCAATACACCCCCGCCTCAGGTTCGAAAATCAAAATCGAAATCTTGTACCTCGATGACAAAG
>JBEGUT010000445.1:0-4247 GCA_041178745.1 Planctomycetota bacterium
GCGAGGTATCTAGAGGGGATTATCGAGTTAAAATTGACCTGACAAGCGCTGGACACGTGCTGACCTGGGTGAGTAATTCGGTTGTTCTGACGGAAGTCGCTGCCTCGGCCCATCATCCATTGCCTCAGAAACGGCGTCTTGTTTCCCAGCGTTTGCACGGCAAACGCAATGACAGCTTGGAACATCGAAGCACGGTTCGTTATTCTTACGACTTTGAATTGGATACGGTTTCCGCAGATATTTTTTGGATGTTGCAAGAGAAGTTAACAGTAGAGCCGGGTAACTACGACCTCATTCAGCGGTTTGACTCCAGTGGTCGTATCGCACTGGGGGCCCTCAGTTTTATCCATCTTGATGTTCGCAATAAAGTGTTCTGCATGCAGGCTATGCACACGTTTCCGGACGATTATGCCATTGTTCGCACCAACTGCTCATTTACGCTCGTTTAGCGAACAGTTTTTTGGTGTGCATTTTGAAATCTGATGTAGTCATTCATCTTTCCTGGGCTAAATCACCTTAGTTGAGTTTCTGGCATGGTTACGGCAGCCCTATTCGTTTCTGTCGTATCCCACTAGGCTCTGTGCCAATTCCATTTCTGAATGTCGTGTCGATTGTAGAGCTTGATGGCGATCGACTTCTTGACGGTTTTTAGGATCGCATGGACTGCGAATAGTGTGCGTTGTGAAACTGTGCGGCTCCGGTAAGAAATGCGTACAAGTTAAAAGCTTCCACCTTCCGATACTTGGGACAGGTCAGCATGGAAGCGAAGCAGACCCAACCAAAGTGATGGATCAGGTACTGTGCACAAACAGTCACCAATCGAGATCTGCAGGATTGGTTGAATGGAATAGGGTGCATGGAGGGCGCAACAAAAATCATCCCCCGCCGGAAAGGCTGTAAGAGTGTCTCCATATTTCCCGAATCACTTACGGTTGCACAAGGAAGATCATGCCGAACAGACAGTGAAAGCGGCAAGCAGCACTGGGATGATTGAGGAATTGCTTCAATCTTTCAGCCAGGCGACTGGGTGGGCACCGATTGCGGTGAAGGATGAGGTCAAGGCGCGGGCCCGGACACAGGCACCAGCATTCATTACTGCGAACAGAGGCTGGCAATTGGTCAGCGCCCTCCCGATGGACGGAATGCTGGATGCGTCGGATCTCGAGAGCCAGCCATCGGTATCAGAAAACACAGCCAAGAAACTTTGGGCCTCCATTGAAAAAGTTATCGAGAGGCTTGAAAACGCGGAGCGAACTGTATGGCGTCAGGAAGCTGAGTTAGCTTCGAATATCGGCGTGACCATGAAGGTTGAGGATCAAGAAGACCTCGCTACAAGTTTGGATCGTTCGCTTGAGCAAGCGGCATCGGCGATCGGCTGCGATGCAGCGGCGATTTATTTGTTGGATGATGCAACAAGCGTTTTGAAAATGCGCAGTTGCATCGGATTGCCTAAGTCCCGTCTGACTCGTGAGCCGCGCCAGTTAAGAGGTTCATTGGCTGATTTGGAGGCCTTGCTGGGGAACGCTGTTCTGATTGAAGACATTGCGACAAATTCCAGTTGGCAATCGCCCGAGGACTTTGGTTCGGCTCTCGTCGTTCCGATCGGTTCACTGCAGATGCCGCAGGGAACCTTGTGGCTGTGGAGTGAACGCAAGAAGTCTTTCAATGCCCAAGAAATCGAAATTGCGAAGAAGACTGCCAGCGAAATAATGGCAAGACTGGAACGCAAAGTTCTCTGCCAAGAAGTTGCCAGCGCACGCCAAGTGAATCGTGGCTTGGACGAGATCGTTGCCCGGCAAGCTTCTCTATTACCCGACCTGCAACCGCTGGATCATCGAATCGATATCGCTGGTATTACCGAAGTACCCGATAACGTAGCCAATCACTTCCATGCTTGGACTTTGCAAAACAATGGTCAGATTCAAGCTGCTTTGGGTGGATCGAGAGTGGCCGGGCTGGATGGTTCGATGGTCAACACGACATTGCAAACCACTTTAGAACTGCTTTGGAAGCAGCCCGCAACGGCCGCGCAAGTGATCCGTCAATGTAATGATCACCTTTGGGGGCTCGGTGAAGGTGATTGGCGCAGCACTTTGACGTTGATCGAGATCAACCCGTCGGATGGTCACGGTAGTATTTGCAATGCAGGTCGGGGCATCAGCTATCTGCTATCGCAACGGGGCTTTAGGCCCTTGTCGGCGGCTAGCCCGCTTCTGGCAACACAGCCCGAGGCTGTTTTCTCGACAGAGCGTTTCGTGTTGAATCACAAAGATGCGCTACTGAGTTTCTCGCCGCTGCCAGTGAAGCTGATGCAGCATTCTGCTCAATCGCTCAACGAGCTGGTGCAGTATGCATTGAAACTTTTAGAGTTGCCGGCCAAAGATGCGCTAGCGGAACTTTCGAAACGATGGCTGGAGTTAGGGTTACCTTACGACCTGCAGCGATCGATTCTGTGGATCAGTCGAGTGACCCCCGTTTCCAAGCCAAAGAGAACGCCTGTTGCTACGGTCGTCGGTTCCAGTCCCTCAAAACCCCGCCGAGGCCGAAAGCTGAAGTAACGCAGAGGAAGGGATCGGCTGTCGGCGATAAAACGGTTGATCAGCCTCGCGCCAATAACCGATTTCTTCTTCTCCCACCTTCCAGCAAAGATAGACAGGGCGATCTTGAAATGTGATCGGAAATTCGATCTCCCCAGCTTCCGCACAGATCACATCAACGCCCAAACGGTACAACTCGGTCTTATAAGACTCCAGTTGCCGCTGGTCGTTTTCCAGATCCTGCTGGCTTTCAAGGAGTTCGTCTTTGTACAGGTGTGCCGATTTCCCGGTTCCGCCACGAGTCACTAAGTTTAAGTCACGGCGACGACAACGGATCTGCAATTCAAGTGTCTGAGCATCAACGGCGATCGAACGGACAAGCGGAAGCATCGCTCGTGCTTGGCTAAAATTGATCGTCGTTTGAGACAATGGCTTTAAATGGTTCATCAGGAAAATCCTGTTGGCTCAAATGCTCTTGGACCTGCCCACCTCAAATTTTCCTTGGAAACCCTTCGGGCACAACCGCAAATCGTTGGGAAGGAAGCAAGTTTTTCCCGGGAGATGTCGACCAGGCGGTTAAACCGGCAATGCCCACCCTAAATAACTGGAACGATTGAGGAAAGTGCAAAAAAACTCCCCTCAACAGACCGAAAAGAATCTGCTATTCTTAGCAGCTTATTGATCGTCAGAATCTATCCAAGAGACTGAGGTTTTATGTTTTTGGCATTGCTAACTCACTACTTTTTCGGCCTTTCCATTTTCTTGGTAAGTATCTTTTTGATACTTTTGATCCTCGTTCAACGAGGTCGAGGGGGTGGTTTGGTAGGGGCATTGGGGGGGCCAGGAGGCCAAAGCGCTTTTGGTACCAAAGCCGGTGACCTTTTCACGAGAATCACCGTGGTAACGGCTGCGATCTGGATCGTACTCCTTGCCGCTGCAGCTTACACCCTTAAAGAACCTCCTATGAAAGTCGGCGGAACTGGCGTAAGCGGTCCAGAGATTTCGGCCCCGGGGGGTGCTGCAACACCTGAGACTTCCACAGGTGCAGCGACGAGCGACTCACCCGCTGCAACATCGCCTACTAGTGGTGCTCCAGCAACTGAGACGCCAGCAACTGAGACGCCGGCTACTCCTGCAACGGATAAGCCTGCAACTGAAACGACTACTGCACCAGCAGCCAGTGGTGGAACTGAAGCACCTGCGACTCCGGCTGCAGAGACACCAGCTGCAGAGACACCAGCACCAACTGAGGGTGGTTCTGGTGGCAGCAAGTAGCTGCTTTGATTTTTGGTTTATCGCAAGTGAGATAGTCAACTTGTAATTTTGGGCTATCTCCGAATTTTTCGTTCAGTCTGAAACTTTGTGGTCCAGAGGATAATTCCTTGTTGAGCATGACTGGACATGGTGATGCGATTGCCGTTGTCGGCGGACTTCGTATCGCTGTTGAAATTCGTTCGGTGAACAACAGGCACTTGAAGATATCCAGCCGCGTCAGCTCGATCGTGGAATCTCTAGAACCTCAGATTGATAATTTGCTTAGAGAATTTATTCGACGAGGAACCGTACAGGTTCAAGTGCGAGTCGAGCAAGTTTCAGGCGAAGATGCTTATCAACTGAACGAAATAGCTTTGAGAAGTTATGTCGAACAGTGCAGGCATTGGTCCGCTGAGTTGGGATTGCACGATACGCTTTCGATCCGAGATTTGCTCT
>JBEGUT010000446.1:0-4244 GCA_041178745.1 Planctomycetota bacterium
GTAGGTTTTTCTGAATTCGATTGAGATCGACATTGCCGATCAAAATAATTTGATGGGCTGATTGAAGCTCTTTTTTCTGTAAGGCCATGCGACGGGCCGTTTGGGCATCCCAAAGCTCTAGTTCATCGAGCCGATCCCAGTAAGCTCGTTGTAATTTCGCCAGAGCATTCCATCGCAACTCTTCCTGTTTTGAAGCGATTTGCTTTTCTCTCAGAATTTTTCCCACCCCTGCAAAATCGAGGTCATCGCTGGCTAATTCGCGATGCATGCCCGCAAGCAGATTTGCCAGGTCCATCCATTCGTCGAGTCGCTGTCGGTCAGGGATTTGAAACAGCCAGTCCGCAAAATCCGCCGCTGAAGCTTTCAAGAGAACTTCGGTCCAAACCAGCGTCTGCACAAGATCACCAGCCAAAGGTCGCTTGGCGGTGTAGAGCAGTTCGGGAAGCCCCCCCATGGTAACCATCAAGGGTGGCGTGAATTGCCAATCTTTTTCTTCCGCCAGCAAGACCAAGTATTCGAGCAATCGCCTTCCAGCCAAACTGCTGGGGACGACAACGGTCGCCTTCTCCAAATCGAGATGGTTACCCTTAAGAAATCGCTCGGAAAGCCACTGGACTGCGGACCAAAGAATAGGCTGATCCCACCCAATAAACCGCCTCTGGACTGCCATTGTAAATCCTTCGGTTAAGAAGACCTTTCCTTGAAGTATTTAGAGCCATGTATGCTGACTCTCTTGAGTCAGTCAGACAATCCCCCGCCCAAATTCATGCTCACCAGCTCCAATCCAGGGAAAATGCGCAGCCTAGAGAATCCAGGAGACTGTGATTCCGTTTTGCCCATGGCTTTCGACTGAATTTTCTAGTCTGTTCGGTTCGATGGAAGACGATATGCGCTGGATCCCCAGTTAGAAGTCGTCGTAGCCTGTCGATCGAAGATGGGAACGAGGGTACGTGGGATGCAAGCGTCTATGGGCCTTCTGAACGGCTCGGTTTTTATACATCAAGCGTTGCCCTTTCTTTTCCAGCGGAACGTCGCTCATGGTGCAAGACAATCTAATGCAGCGAGCCATGTTCACTCGGTTTAGCCAGCCTTGGCAGGTTGGTTTGGCGATTGCACTCGGATTGACACTCGGATTGATGCCCAAGTTCAATCTTTTGATGGTGCCTCTCGCTCTGGCGATTCTCTCCGCTCCCATCAGTCTCGGGCTTTGTTTGGTAGTTGCTATTCCGACGATGCTAATTTCCCCACAGTTGTCGGGGGTCGAGGATTCGCTGGGATCTTATTTGCTATCCCTACCCGGTTTACGGGGTACTTGGAATTGGATGTACAACCAGCCTTTGCTGCGGGCCACTCGGTTTTACAACAGCCAAGAACTCGGTTCGTTGGTCTTCGCCACGTTCAGCTTTTATCCGGTCTATTTTGCAACCACGACATTTTTACAGCGTCAGCGTAAGTTAGAAGAGTTTGATTCTATCCGCAGCGACAATAGTGAACGAGTTCCACAAATCGAACGAATTCAACAATCCGCAGCATCGCATCTACCCCTGGAATCTCGCCCCGTCGCACCACCACGCACGATACCTCGTCAAACAGTATCACGCTCGACGGCTACATCAGAAACTCTCTTACCTAAATCAAGAAGTAACACGACCGATATTTCGATGATCGTCGCAGATACGCAACCAGCTAATGCGGCGATGGAAACCAGCCTCTCTGCAGAATGGATTTCCATTGGAAAAAACAATATCGATGCTTCCACGATAACTGACTTATCTCAGATGCCTCAGAACGATGCTGGCACTTATGAGATGAGTAACGATCTTATTCGAACTACCAATACCGAGTCGAAGGTGCAGGAGGTCGATGAGCAGCAGTGGGTACTCGACACTCTCATCGAGATTATCCGTATACGCGATGAGCAGTTACCAGCCCATGTCGAACTATCACCGTCTGAAAATATTTTTCAAGATGACTTGAAGAATACTCTAGCCGATGCAACACCACCAACGGCCTTTCAGAAGAACATCGACTCGAAAGATCGTGAAGCTCGAACTGTCGGCGATTTTACAAATCGCCAGCAAAGCTCATCATCGATTGCTCCTACAGACACAGATACTACGGGAGCGACTTCAAGTGGTCTCGATACCCAATTGAATACTACTAAGTTAAACATGGATGGTATAACTTCAGGCAATCCGATGGAAAAAATCAGTCGAATGGACAAGAACACGGCGATCGAAACCGAAGCGAATCTCTTTTCGAAGGATCGCAAAGATAAACTGATGGCGGCTGCTAGCACGATTGCCAACATGCTTCCTCACGCGTCTCGTCCACGTCCGGCTGCTTCTAGGGATGAGTCGCTGAAGTATTTAATTCATCATCTACAAAGCCTTCAACGGGAGAGTAAGGAATAATGTTCCGCGGATACCTCTTCCAGCGCTTGATACTTATTGCCGCTATATTTTGCGGGATCCTTGCAGCAGGTCCGGTACTGGTAAGGTCATGGATCATCGAGCGCGGACGCGAAATTTTTGCTGCACCTATCAAGGTTGGCAAGATCGATTTCTTTCCTCGAAGCAGCACTATCTACCTGTCTGATCTGCAGGTGGGCGATCCCGTTGGGGACTCGACATTGCTCTCGGCCGATCGAACCTGGCTTACATTTAGATCTGATCAATGGTCAGATGGCTTGTTTCAAATCCGTAAGGCGGTGCTCGATGGAGTGCGAATTGAAAATGACCCTAAGTCGCAGGATTACTATAAAATCATTGAGCGACTTCGACCTGCAGGAGGGCAAACTCTTCTACCGAGTATTTACTTAAGTTCAACTGAACATGTCATCGCAAATACAGAGCTCAACGCGGCTGTTACCAACTCGTTCGATAAGTGGTCGAGCCTTTGGGAACAAGAGAAAAAGAAGCTGCAAGATGTAACCGAGCGACTAAAAGAAGCGATCATCGATTTAGAAACCACACAAAAACTGTCGCCTAACAGCCTTCGAGATCGTTCGCGTTTGGAAGCCTCGATGCGTAATGCGTTGGAAACCAGCCAACAACTAACCGATTCACGTCATCGTATTCGAGAACTTGTCGAGGAACTCGATACGGCAGATAAAGAATTTACCGAACAACAATCGACCACGATCAAATTGGCAACCAGCCAATTAAATCTAAGTGACGAAACACACGAAGAAATGGCAAAGCGATTATTGCGACAACATGCACTTGCGCAGACTACGGTTTGGCTTGACTATGTTGCCGCTGGACGTCAGTTGCTTAAAGTGGCAAAACTTCCGACTCCAACCAAAGTAAATGGGACCGACTTCCACTTTGATTCGTCTTCAAATCGTTCTCATAGCGAGATCGACGAATTGACTCTTCGAGGCGAACTTTCTTTGCATCATCGAATTCACCGCCTTTTTCTACGTGGTTACAATTTACACTCCGAGCCGTTAGCGACAGCGACTCCCAATCCCTTTGCTTCTGGGACGATGTCACCTCAGACTTCAGAACAAGCTGTTCTGCGTGGGGAAATCGCATCGGAAAAGCAGGCTCTGCTTTTCGACTTCAGATTTCTATGGAATGATTTGGCTGGAGCATCCCCATCCGAAAAAATTGCTACGAGAGGCCGAACTGCTAGTGAAATTATTACGCTGGAAAGCCAATCGGTCGGTGGCTGCAATGGGGAAATGCCCGTTTGTCCCGGCTTGGTATTAGCGTGGCATGGAAATAAGCCATGGATCTGGACACAGTGGCGGTTTGATTCGGACGAGCGTTGGAAGTCGAAATGGATCATTCGCCAGGAAGGCCTGAAGTTCCAGGTAATCGATCAAGGATTGACGGCTGATGAAGCTGAGTTAATGCAACGACTGACCCAAAACGTAAGCGTTATGGATCGATTTGAAATGGAACTCAATGTGACCAACGTAGATGATCAGTGTTCGCTACAAGTGAAAAGCAACTTAGACGATTGGCTACCTAAGTTCGTCAAAATGGTTTTCGAAGCGGAAGGCAAAGCTCGACTCGAAAAAATTCGAACGGCGGTGCGAGAGGACACAGAGGAAGAGCTTAGTCAGTTGAGAAAGAGGGTTAAGTCGGAACAAGCTTCGATTCTTCAATCCGTTGAGAACTATGGCGTACAGCTAGAAAAACTTTCTGCGGACATCGCATCGAAACTTGGTATCTCTCCTAGAGCCTTGATGACCAAGGAAGCTCGCGAAACTATAGTTCGCTAAACCTCAGTCG
>JBEGUT010000447.1:0-4230 GCA_041178745.1 Planctomycetota bacterium
AAGCGATCGGACCCAGGTGTTTTTCCATCCAGGCCATCGATCTTACGGTGTTGCTTCCCTTAGGAAACATATCATCGAATTTCGTAGACGACTGTAAATGAAGGAGGCCGTAGAAACTGAAGAGGAGTAGAGAGATGCCGGCAATTGAGATAGTTATGGTGTTTTGTTTGATCCAACTGGTGTAGCGGGTCGCCCATGGGGCGACTGGAATGACATTTTGCTCGAGCGGGATGGTGTGTAAAGAAGATGGAATATCAAACGGATCATGTAGCGAACTAGGTTGATGCGGGACGATTTTTGCGAGAACCTGCTTTTGACAGAACCAGTCCGCAAGTTGCGGAAACACCAGTAACAGTACTGCCGTCGCGATGCAAAGGGTTGTGGCGGAATATAGGCCAAAGGTTCGTACGGGAGAAAGCTGGCTCGTAGCTAGGGCAATCATTCCTAGTGACGTTGTGAGAGTTGCTAGTACGCTTGGTTTAAGTCCTAGTAATATCGCGCGTGCCCCGAGCCGATCTCGACTCCCATGCGCTACGTCACTGTAGTAGTTCATGAAGTGAACTGCGGCAGAGAGTGTGAGCATAAAGACAAGGGTTGGCAATACGATAAGCACCGCGCTGAAAACGCCGCCGGTAGCAGAAACGATGGCGATCGCGATCAATTGGCCAAGTCCAGCAATGATCAGCACAGCTACCGCGGCTCGCACACTGCGCAAGCATAGCCAAGCTAATACGATTCCCAAAAGGCTGGAGGGTATGACTAATCGTTTGAGACTATTTTCAGCGGCTTCATCGACCGCGAATGCTTCGTAGATCGAACCTACCATTCGCAGATCAGATCTCTTTAATCCCTTCACTCGATCAGCTGCCTCTCGAACTCGCTCGATAGATACTTTTTGCTGAGCCACTCCATAGGGCGAAAAACGAATGAATAAAGCCGCTGTTCCATCTTTGCCGACAATGGACCCTTGAAGTCGGTCGAAGGCTATGCGCGCGGATAGCGAGAGGGGAGGTACAAGTAGCGATGCAAAGATTTCACGGCTTGTTTCGATCGATTCAATGATCGGTTGCTGTGGATCCTCTAATTCGAGGAGTTCACGTTTAAGCTGTGACAAACGTGGATCGTTGATTTTGCATCCTTCCCACGAGACGACCATGTATTGGTCTGAGCCAAAGGCTTCGATGAATTGCTCATACCGGGTTCTTTCGGGGCGGCCTTCTGGGAGCCAGGCGTGTGCAGAAGCCGAACCGATTTGAATTTGGCTGGCGGAATACAAGATGGCGGGGAGCGAACATAATACAATCAAGATGGACCATCTTGACCATTTGTGAAGTTGCTCTGCGTGTTGTTGCGTCTTAGGCAAGATGCCACCCGGTTTAAAGGATGCTACGAAAGCTGTTCAATAGCAACTCAGCGTCGAGCGATCCGGATGATCATTTCTGAACTGTCCGTAAATTTCAGACCTCGCACGCATAGAAGGATCGTAGCGACTAAAGGGTCAATATAACGCTGACACGCTCAAAAAAGTAGCCGAACCGACGAGTAACGATGGTTCGGGGACGATGTCATGGCTCGCTAGCTTTCAGGCATACTGCAATTTCTTGCGATCGTAGTAATTCGCAAAGAGATAATGTTAAAATACGCGATTCAGTTAAGAGGCAGTGTTGTTCGTGCAGCATCTGCGTTATCGAGGCGATGACGATGGCTGTAACAAAAAGCAGTTTCCGGGACCTGTGGGAAATGCCTAGCGAGATCGTTAAAGCGGTCTCAAAAGTACTATGAGAGAGTGCTCAACGCTCATTCAACGCTCATTAATCGGAGAGGAGAAGTTTATGTTCGGGAACGCTTGGAGCAGAAACCGCAGGGACTTTTTGGTCACCAGTGCGTTAGGTGGAATGCTTGGTAGCAGTCGATTCTCCTATGGATCTCAAGATCAGCAGGAGAATGGGGTCCACCATGTGGAGCTTCAGTGCGGAGACTTGACTGCCGTGATTGGTGATAATGCGGCACATCGGGAGCATCGAGCAGGGTACAACGGCGTTTGGGTTTTAAGGCATCGCGAGGCGGAAAAGAGCATTTTCGTTCCAGGCATCGCGGGACTCAATCTTGAGCATATTCTTACGGGTGCCAGGCTTTCGGATGCAGCAACTTTTTTCGAGCCGCGCAATTCCCCAATGGAATTGAAGATTATCGATGAGACTTCGGTCGAATTGTTCCAGCCAGCTACGTTCGCATCGAAGGTGGAAAGTCGAACGCGTTTCACTTTAAAGCCGCCTCATTATTTGGATATGAAGTTTACCTGTATTCCGAGAAGTGACATTTTTTCTGCGGGATATTTAGCTTTGTTCTGGGCTAGTTACATCAACGCTCCAGAAGATAAATCGATGTATTTTCTGGGTGGATTAGATTCGCAGCGTGATCATTGGACGCAGCTATCCACGCAGTTTCATTTAGATCAAAGTACAGTGCGTCATCGCAGTGATGAGATGGATTTAGTTTTTGCTGAGGATGGCCGTGATGCGTTGTTCAAAGAAATGTCTCGCCTACGATTTGATGCTCCATTTTTTTATGGGCATTTCGAGAAGTTGATTTGGCTGGTGATGTTTGATCGAACCGATGGGCTGCGGTTGACGCACTCGCCAAGCGGTGGCGGTGGTAATGATTTGCAAAAAACGTCAAATCCGGCCTGGGATTTTCAGTTTGTTGTGCAAAAGCCAACTGTCGGTCGGGAGTATGGATTCAATGTGCGGACAGTGCTACGTCCGCGCTGCACGCGTGAGGAAATCGTTGACGAGTTTGAAGTTTGGAAAAAGGAAAGGGGCTAGGGGGAAAAGGCAGTTTCGTGTGGTGAGGCTGAGCATTGGAATAGCTCTTTTGTTGCTGCAATACGGATAGATACTCATTGGGGGGGTTCTGGGTTTCAGCTTTTGCGGACTGCAATAGAAAAAAAGGCTCCTTTAAACGGCCTTGGCGGGCGTTCTCCGTTGCATTGGCAACCCTATTTGCTTAAATTCGAAATGGGATTTTTATGCCTTTTTTATTCAGGAATTGCTTATGTTAAGGAATCCACATTCAGGTCGGAGGCATCAGAGTGGTTTCACTCTGGTCGAATTACTGGTAGTGATTGCAATTATCGGCGTTCTCGTCGGTTTGTTGCTTCCTGCCGTTCAGGCTGCACGAGAAGCTGCGCGTCGCATGCAGTGCAGCAACAATTTGAAGCAGCAAGGTTTGGCAATTCATAACCACCATGATGCGATGAAGTATTTTCCTCCAGGTGGTTATAACCCATGGGGTCGTATCGGTAGTTGGGCGACAAACATTCTTCCTTACATCGAGCAGTCCAATCTGTCGCAGGTCAACCGCAACAAAAATGTTGACATCTTGCGTTACACCGCAGGTCCTCAGTTTTTCTTCTGTCCTTCCCGCCGCCCCGGTGATGCAAATGCGTACCAGGGAGGTCGCTATCTGATGGACTATGCGTCGGCAACTCCGGGCAACAGTGTTGGAAGTTGGGATCAGTATTGGTACGGCGATACCTGGGGAATGAACTGGGTAGGAGCGTTGTATAAGGGTGTTATCGTTCGCGGTGGCCTCAACGAAAATGGAAGATGGCAAGGTGGAATGTCCAAGATGAAGGACATTTCTGATGGTACTTCCTCGACCTTGTTGATTGCTGAAAAGCAGTTAAACCCTAAGAATTATTATTCAGGTGACTGGCATGATGATGCTGGTTGGGCAGACGGTTGGGATCCAGACGTTGTGCGGTATACCGCTATCGGCCCAAATCCTGATGCTGCCTATGGCAATCAGGGTGGTTGGGAAGGTTACCGCTTCGGTAGCGCCCATGATGCAGGTATGAATGCCTTGTTTGCGGACGGTAGCGTTCGTTTCTTGAGCTATACAATTGAAGCGAAATTGTTCAATGACATCGGCACTCGTGATGGTAAGGAAATTGTACCAGAGTTCTAATACTAATCAGAGTTGATGTACTTTCAGGAAACTAAGGCAGGTGCCGCAATGACATCTGCCTTTTTTCATTTGGCTATCATGGTTTTTTGTTGTTGACTTAATAAAAAGGCTCTTCCGCAGAATCTGTGGGTTATTGAGTTATAAGAATTGGTTGGATGGCTTCCCTTCCAACCTCTCCAACAAAGGCAGTCGCTGCCCTTCATCTGCGCCATCCATTGGTCGCCAGCCAAGGGTGAGCGACCAATGGCCGGCTCCGACGAA
>JBEGUT010000448.1:0-4197 GCA_041178745.1 Planctomycetota bacterium
CACTTTGCGACTTCCTGCATCGACCAATTCCACATACACCTGGCCAACGTGACTACCTGAAGAGCTATCTGCCGACCCGAGGACTCCCTCACCCGTAACTTGGCCCACTTGGCGAAACGTCAACTTGACCGGTCCCAAGTTCGCGTCATTCTCAGCACTCGTTGATGCGACCGTGGTGACTTTCAACACGTCCGGCCCTAGTTTGGCTCCCACGCGTTGTATCGCAGCCTCAATGCGCTGGGTCGATGAGTCCGCCACAGCGATCGGCGTTCCGTCGGGATACACAATTTTAGCAACGAGGTTATTACCATCGCTCTTAGGAAATATCACAAACGGTACAACGCCAGATCGAAACATCCCAACGGTCAACACGAGCATCGCAATCGCTACCGCCGGAGGTAACAGCGGATATCGCAAACAGAAATCCAGAATCGGCCGATAGACCGTCTGCGCGAACCACTCTAAACCATTACTGCACCAATGGCTGAGCCGATCGGTCAAACGGCCCATCGGAGCGAACAAGGCAATAGGATAGCTAATCAACTTTCCAATGAGACTTTTCTTCTCCGTACCAACGTGAGCTAAGTGATTGGGAAGGGAGAAGGTTGCTTCAACGAGCGACACCAGCAACATCGCTATCACCGCCAAAGGCATCACCGCAATGAACTTACCCATGACACCTGTGACATAAAACAACGGTAGGAAAGTAATCACCGTGGTAAGAACGCTGGAAATCACCGAGTTGATCACTTCCGAGGTTCCATCGACGGCAGCCTGATAAGCAGACTTACCCATCATGCGATGGGAGTAAATATTCTCTCCAATGACAATCGCGTCATCGACCACAATTCCAAGAGCCATCAAAAATGAAAACAAGCTCAGCATGTTGAGCGTTTGGCCGAACGCTAACAGAACAATACCTGCACCAAGAACGCTCACGGGAATACCAAGGGCAACCCAGAACGCGAGTCGTCGTTCAAGAAACAGCGTCAAAGTAATAAATACTAAAACCAAACTCTGCAGACCATTATCGCGCAACAAGCGTATGCGGTCTCGAACATCCACACTGGTATCACCCCATACCTTCAGCGAATAACCAGGGGAGATACTGGCATTATCGACGTACCTGTGAACCGCATCCGCAATTTTGAGCAAATCCTCCTCCGAGGTTTTATCGATGCTGATCACCAAAGCAGGTTTACCATTGACCTCGTTGATGGCCGATTGATCTTCAAAATCATCGCGAACCTTTCCTAGATCTCCCACTGTCAACACCAGGCCGCCTGGCTGCGTAATCACTGGAAGCTTACTAATCTCTTCACCAAACTCCCGCTTGTTGTTGCCTCGCAATAAAATCTCTTGACCATCCGCTTTTAGTTGGCCCCCGGGAATCTCAACATTCTCTCGCCTAAGGATCTGAGCAACTTGCGATAGACTGAGGCCGTAGGTTCGTAGCGTATCTTCTGGAATCTCTACGTCTATTTGGAACGGCTTGGCCCCTAATATGTTCGCTTGGGAAACTTCCGGCAGTTCTAACAATTCTTCACGAACCAATTCTGCTACTTCGCGCAGCTTCCATTCTGCATCTTTCTGATCCGACTCTGGACCAATCACAGCGACTCGGATCGCAGGCTCACGAAATGTGATCTGTTGAACCTGGGGCTTCTCACTGCTGACTGGAAAACTTGGAATGCGATCCACTTGGGAACGAATATCATTGATCACTTTTTGTGGATCGCGCACGTTGCTTTTCATTTCGGCAATTGTGTATCCAGCTCCTTCACGAGCGATACTCACAACTTGCTTGATACCATCGACAGCGCGAATTGATTCCTCAATCTTTTGACAGATGCCGCTTTCCACTTCCTCCGGTGATGCGCCTGGATACACGACCGTTACCAGAGCGATCTCGAGTTTGAATTCGGGGAAGGTTTCACGCCGCATGGTCATAAAGCAGCCAACGCCAACTGCCATAACAGCTAGCAAAATCATATTGACGCCGGGAGTATTCTTGACTGCCCATTCGATATACGATCGCATATTCTCGTTTCCCAAGGCCACTTGCCTGAAAGAACACTTATTGCAGCAAGAGGCTTAAACTACCTGAGTCAACCTAACTCAAAATCAATCCGCAGTCACCATCGCTTCACTGCGATGACTTACTCTCTGAATCTCTCTCAGCAGACTTAGTCGCTGACTGGTTCAGAGAACTCGCAGCCTGCGGCTTATCGTTCGCTGCTGCTTCCTGTTTGTACACACGGATCGCATCGTTTCCATCACCTTTGACTGCAGCCAACGGAGAGACAACAACTCGGTCACCCACCGCCAAAACATCTTGGATCTGCTCACAAACCCAATACTCTTCTGCAGATTCTCCTGGCTCGCTAGCTACTGTTATAAAGGGGCGTATGACCTGGATATCATTGAGAACAATCAGCCGACCTGCGGACCACTCTTCGACTTTGAAATTTGAATTGCCGGCAGTTGATAAATCATTTTTAGCAACGGTTGCACTGGATGCCTTAGGAGCCGTTCCATTTTGTGAATCATTATCTTTTGAAGCTTGCGAAGCTGGCTTTGCCTCCTTCTTCAAAACGTCATCGGTAGCCGTGAATTTCCAAACCGTGTTACCAGGTTTCACCGCAAGCTTTGGAACCATGATCAGCGGCGTTCTAGGTTTTGTGTGAACCTTCAATTCCACAAACATTCCACGGACCAGGGCAGGGGGGCCACTGACGCGATCATCCTCATGCGGATTACCATTGACCAGATATTGATAAGGCTTCTCAACGCGGACTCGGCAGGGGACAGTCCGACTCTGGGCGTCGATCCCACTTCCCTCATACCGACTCAACACACCTTCCCACGTATAGGTTTGCTCTTCGCGACCTGCCACATGAAACTCGACCGTGACCGGCGTCGGCGGCAATGCATATCGTCCCGCTTGCGAAACAGATTTCAATTCATTTGCCGCACCTATAGGCGAATCCTGTTGATCCAAAATCCAGTACAACTGATCCATCCTCAAGCTGCAACTGACTTCGACATTCCCAGTATCTTCTATGGTTACCAAGGTACTGCCACGCTGAATAAAAGAATCGCTTTCGACGAAATCTTTGACGATGACTCCATCCACCGGAGAAATTATTTCACAACGGGCCAAATCGAGTTTTGCTTTCTTCAATTGCGTTTCAGCAAGTTTCTCCGCAGCTTCAAGTCGTACTTTACGTTTCTGAGCCAAATCGATTTGATTTTGTAACATCACTTGCTGTGTCACACTTGCGAGCCGCGCACGTTTTACGTTGTCCAATTCGGTTTCACTAACAAACTTTTCTGGCAGTTTCTGAAGGCGTTCCAGTTCGGCATCGTGAAGGGCGAGTTCTTCATCGGTAACGTCCTTCGACTTCTGAATATTGGCGACTTCTTGGTCAAGCTCACGCAAACTTGCGTAGTCCTGCTCCAACATCTTTGCCAATCGTTGAACTTCTAATTCATAATCCTGTGGATCGATACGAAAGAGTACCTGACCTTTGGTCACATATCGTCCCTGTCGGCAATTGGGGTCTTTAAAAACGACTCGCCCCACCACCTCAGACCCCACATTCAGCTCGCGAAAGGGAACCACGGTACCAGACAGATCGATATCGAGCGTCGTTTTGTTGACGTCGAACCCACGAACAACTCCCACCTCAGCTTCCGGTAAGGCAGCGAGTCGAAATGCCACTCCATCAGCCTGCAAACCCTTTTCCTCTGGCTTGGCAACTCCGAGTATCAGATAGACGGCTACCCCAGAGACCACGATGGCACATGGCAGAATTAACCCGAGAAACACATCTCGCACAATCGAAGATTTAGACATACCTTTTTCGCAGCCCTATCCGTCTCGTTCTCACACCGCCGGCAACTTGAAAAACCATTGCGATGAATCGCCATCCCGTAGGCCGCCGCCAAGCACCAAGGAGTTACTGTTCACATAGTAGCATAGTTCGCCTTCAATATCTCGGCCCGATCGCGCCTGCGACCATATAGCATCGATTACGACCACCATGCCAGCGAATTCTCTTTTCGCATTTTCCTCGAGAAATCGGTGCCTAGGGGACGACAGCGAGTACTTCCTCAAACCATGATCGCGAGGGTTACTATCCCTCTGTTTTGAACTGCAGTTTTTGAACTTTGCTAGGCCATTTACCAAGCGAT
>JBEGUT010000449.1:0-4196 GCA_041178745.1 Planctomycetota bacterium
AGATCATCGGCGTTCAGGATGGTGGCGAAGGTGGTGGTCCTCAAGCCGTGGTTACGGCCGTACCGGATGTCAAGAGAGGTGAACGATTGATCGTTTTGCACACCAAGCTTCCTGTAACGCCTGGCGAGATTATCAAGAAGCTACAAGCAGAGGGCTTGCCCAATCTCTACTTGCCATCAGAAGATAGTTTTCTTGAGGTCGAGCAGATTCCCGTGCTGGGTACTGGCAAATTAGATCTGCGGATGATGCAGCAAATTGCGAAACAGAACTTTACCGCTTCATAATCAGATCAGGTTTTTCCGGTGACCTTGGTAGCGCTTCGAGCGCTTTGAGACCTGACTCCGAAGATGGGATTGCTTGAGACAATCCGGGGACTGGGGAAGCATTATCGAAATCCGATTCAAGGGCAGCCTTCGCGCGAGCCGCTTTCAGGGCGACTTGCCATGCCGTCTGCATGAATTGTTGGCGAACCTCAGGAGTGATCTTTTGCAATTGCTGGGCCATATCTTGTACGGCGGTAGGGTTGGTCTCGCAAACTTGTGAGAGTTGAGAAATGAAAGAGGCGGTTTCGCGAAAGTTGCTGTCTGCCGTTTTACCAACGACCGGTGCAACTGTTCGCGTGACCAAATCGGCCCCGACACTGTCAAGCTTCATATAGACATCCATTTGGCTCCCAACTTTAGCTTTTCCACCCGGACCTACCGCGCTGGAAGAACTCAGGACGCAAAGGCATCGACCGCTAATATCTCGAGCCATGAGCGGTCCGGAGTAAACGCCGGTACCGTAGTAAATGTGCAGGTTGGGTGTGCCGTAAATCAACTCGGACTGGCAAGTCGTTCCTGCGCCATCGCTGCCTCGAAATTCGAAGGGGGCTACGCGTTGCAACTCTACCTTGGTGATCTGCATAAGATCCCAGATGTTGACTAACACTTCAGGGTGCCGAACCAGAAAAAGAAACAAGTCTGGGTCGCAATTAATAGCTTCGGCGGGTAAGCGGCGAAAGAAACTTGGCTTGTCGAGAACGACGTTTATCTTTTGCCGAGCCTCCGCATTGAGATTATTCAACGGAATCTTAGCAATCGCTTCTTGCATACTGTCGCGACTGCCAGCGGGATCGGCTGCTTCCGCTTTTACTGGAATCCAGAGAGATGACAGGATACCGAGGACGAAGGCATAGCCCAATAATCGACATGTCTTTGCTAGCAAATCAACTTTTGAAAAAGTTGGTAAGGCGTTGTTATCGGTGAGAATCCCTCCCACTGGTTCGATCAAACGTAGGATCTTTTCCATAGAGGGTTATGACCTAGTGGGCATTGCCAACAGCCTTCAAATTCGACACTCGCTTGGTATTTTCGGCAAAAAGGGAATGAAACCCCGCAGCTTTTTTTGCGGAACGAGCAGTCTGAGCAAGTAATAGGAACTTGGCACCGCGAGAGAAGAAGTTGGAAATGGGGGCCGGAGATTTAAGAACTGGTCTTGAGTTAAATTGAAGAAAAAAGGATGAATAGTAACTGACGGCGATCTCGATGGAGGGGTAAGGTCAGCATAGGTAAGGATTCCAAGCACGTTTTTTATGCGTGAAAAGCAACCGAAGCTCAAAGTTGATCAGCTTTTTGGACCGGATTTGATTCCGCCGGCCAAACGCTTCCCTATTGGGTTTGTGTGTGTCGCGTTGCTGATTGCAATTGGAGTGGTCGGAGGATTTTATTGGGCAAGTCCTTGGTGGTTACAGCGGGAGCTTCAAGTTCGCTTGATGGAAGCTGAGGATAAAGACCAGGCTACCGCAGCTACTGAGGGGCTCTTACAGATTGGTGATGATGGTCTTGTAACGGTGGTGGGGGCGTTGGGTCATCCGAATCCAGAAGTCGCGAGAAGCGTTCAGCGTATTTTGCGTTCCAAGCTGAGCGTGATGAAAACTGAGGAATTAGTTTCGGATCCTTGGGTGAGGCGATTAGCGACGGAGCTCAAAGAGCAAGCGGGTGCTTGGGGACCGCAGGCAAGGGCACTGGGTTGCGAATTAGCGGCAGACATTTTGTCAGCCTATCAAACGGCAAACGATTCTGTGGACGGGGATGGTTTGCGGTGGGTGCCAACTCGACTGGACTGTTGGGCCGTCTTAGAAACGCATCGCTCAGAACTCGATGCATCTTTAAATCAAGAACGAGAGAATCGTTTCGTTGCTAACTCCGGTACCCTCGATACAAATGATGGTGACATCGGTCCTGGTGGCCTCTCGGAAAGTGATGACGATCGGCAGTTGGGTTCACGCGGTTCGGGCCTGGTAGCGACAGAGGGTACAAGTCGTACGATCGATGATGCTATGGGCGATAGCTTTGTTTCGAATGAAGCTGGAAACTCTTCGCAGAGATCTCTTAGCGACTCGTCGGAAGAGGCTATGGAAGGTGATGTTTCGGGCGAATTCAATGGCGAGGATTCGTCCTCGTCGATTCAAGTCTTGACCGCTGGTCCGGATGGAAGAACTTCATCTGAGAACGGGACTCAAGAGAGTTTGCTTGAGAGCGATTCGACGGATCCGGCATCGGTTCAATTTGGTAAGCCGAAGATTGTCGAAGCGCATGATGCTCCGATGGCACATATTTCGGTGCGATCGGCGAGGGGTAAGGGAGACTTGCGGCGCAGTCCAGCGTTAGTGCAAGTGACCCCGAGAACGCTGACGGCTGGTGGATCCAGTGATAACGAGAGTCGGCAGGCACAAGATGGAATTCGCAATTTGGGGCCAATTGAAGAGGATCTCAGCAATTACGAAGCGAGTTGGAGCGGTAAGGTGCAGACGATTGATGCACGGTACCCAGAGAGCTCAATCGATCTTTCGGTCAAAGAGACTTTGGCGGTGATCGAGTATTTGCAGTCCGACGATCCGGCGGTTCAGGGGGCGGCGATTCTAGAGTTGGAACGACGCAAATTGACCTCTCAGGAAATCAATTTGGCAATTGAGTTGTTGCGTGGAGATACGAAAAGAAAGGTGGAGTTGATCATCGGACTGGCGACTTCCGGGATCGAGAATCCTCGTCCTTGGTACGTATGGATGGCCCAGGATCAAGATCGTGAGGTGCGACGCGTCGCCATTCACGCTTTAGGGGGGATGCGAGACCCGGATGTGGTTGGAATTTTGCGAGAACTATTGCTGCGAGAGTCGGATCCCGAAGTGGAACAAACATTACGGAAGATTTTGTCCGAGGCGGGGCGTTAGATTCCCTAAAATTGTGGAACCCCCGTTGTGAGTGGCCAGCGGTATTCGCAGATATGTCAGGGGGGGTTTTGCCCTTTCCTACCTTGGAAAACTCGCTAAGATGTCAGCAGGATTAGATAAACAGATAGGGTGAACGGGCTTTGGTGGGCCTCCTCAGGTCGAATCCTGCGTTGTGTTTGCTTCCAAGTTCCTGTCAGTTCAATCTCGGCAAATGTTTTTGGTCTGCTACTGAAGATAGTCGCTTGCTGAATTTGTTAGCGTATCGACTTTGGTGTTGTCTTGTCACCTAGGTCGAAATCTCACTGGGGTTTGCGTCGGTCGATCAACGATCAACGCGGAATTCAGCCGAGACGTTAGATAAAGCATGCGTAAGATGCTACAGCAAGCTGATAGGAACAGCGGAGACGCAGAGAACCGTTGTTGAGGCAATGATGACAAATCTGGTGCTGGTGCATAGATCCTTGGATCTACCTAGTGCTAATCTGTTTCTTTGCCAGCAGTCTTCTTTGCCGTGTTGAATGTTGCAAAGCGTCTTTCAAGCAAACTATGGTTCTCGGCAGCAACAGCGCTGGGCTCGTGGGGAGTTTGGATGATCCGAGATCTGTGCTTGGGAAGCAATTGCGTGTGGAGCACCTTGTTATTGGGACAGGGTGAGTGGTTAAAAGGTTGAAATTTGGTTTGAGTTTAGGTGGGATTTTATGGATCTGGCGAAAATTCGTAACATTGGTATCAGCGCTCACATCGATTCGGGAAAGACCACGCTCAGCGAACGTATTTTGTTCTACTCGGGCCGAATCCATAAGATCGAAGAAGTCAAAGGTGGCGGCGATGGTGCCACGATGGACTACATGGAATTGGAGAAGGAACGCGGTATTACGATCACCAGCGCTGCGACGCAGGTGCAGTGGCACGACACTACGATCAACTTGATCGATACCCCCGGCCACGTGGACTTCACGATTGAAGTGGAGCGTTCATTGCGCGT
>JBEGUT010000450.1:0-4194 GCA_041178745.1 Planctomycetota bacterium
AAAGCACAACGGCGTCCGCCGGAGGCTTACCGATTTCATCTGCCGGTTTGACCACTGAAGGTCGAGGACGGAACTTGTCGTGCACTCTCCAAATCTGCCCAGGCAACATCGGTGTCTCTGTGTAGCCCTGTGGCTCGCGCGGCGGAGTTTGAGCAAACGTTCTTTCTGCAACGAGAATCGCCACACAGACCAGCGACAGCATCGCTACTAAGCTCGATAGAAAATTACTTCGGACTCCCTTTGCCATGCAAGGAAGAACGGCCAATTTCTGAAATCGGCCAGAAAGATAAAACCGAACAAGCGACAACATGCTCCAAGAAACTCGACGGTTTCGCATATTTGTTCCTCGAGAACCGAGTGGGAGGGAAAAATGGAAGGAAAACAACCCTCCCAGTTTACCTGCTGGCCGTCGGCTTCTCTATCGGACACCCGCTGAAAGTAAAGCAAAACCCTAGGAAACCTCGGATTTTGCTCTGGACGAACCCTACGATTTTTGACAAATGACTCGTTGGTCGATATTTGTGGACTCAACCATTTCCCGTAACCATCGAAGGGTTTTGAATGATGGCCCTCCATTCTAGAGCAAAGCTTTGCACTTTCTCCACGAATCAGAACGCTAGAAACAATCTCCCAAAGTATGTAAAAATCTTTCTTCGGATTGTCACTTGCCTTTTGCTCAGCAGTCTTATGGGACTCTCTGGCTGCACGATGCCCAAGTGGTTTTATGGTGAAGGTTTCAATGGTCCTAACGCAAATCTAGGTAAAGGATTGCGTGGAAATGTTGATAATGGTCAGTATGGGACAGGCGTCGATGAGCGAGCTAGGGAAATCGAACGCAACCTTGGATTCAAACACTGATAGATCTGCGGCTAGGTAACTCAAGTTGCTTTTCCGAACATTGGCTACTCTATAGTCGACGTGCCTATCACTACGTTTTCTTAATCTAGAGAAAGAATTTTCTGCGAATGTCGAATCAGCATTCTATCCTGCAAGCAACATTCGCTTGGGAACGTGAAACCGCTTTGCTGGAAAGCATCCAGGCGACGCTTGAATGGGATGAACGTACGGGTATGCCGGAAGATGCTGGCGACTATCGCGCGGATCAAATCACGTTGCTCAGTGGACTGATTCATCAGCGTAGAACTCACCCTGAGCAAGCCGCTCGTATCGAACAGCTATCACAAATGGTTTCTGCTGAGCCTGCCGATAGCGACTTGGCTGTAACGGTTCGCTGTTTGCAGCGTGATTTGGTACGCCGGCAAAAACTTCCGCTCGACTTAGTGCAGGCAATGACCAAAGCGATTGTGCTTGGGCAGCAGGCATGGAGTGTTGCTCGCCCCAAGCATGACTTCGACAGCTTTCTGCCTCATCTACAGACGATTGTTTCATTGAAACGGGAAGAAGCGCAACTGCTCGCTATCGAGGGTTCACCTTACAATGGTTTACTCGATGTTTATGAAGAAGGAGCGCGAGAAGCGGATTTGGTAGAAATGTTTACCAAACTCTGCGCAAGCTTGGTTCCGATCGTTGCCGAAGCGGCCGAATCGAGTCGACGAAAAGCTCACAGAACTGAGGAAAAAGTATTTGAAATCGAGCAGCAGCGTCTATTCAATCGAACGATCGCCGCAGCGATTGGATTCAACTTCAAAGCAGGTCGCCTCGACGAAACTCACCATCCATTTTGCACGACACTTGGCCCTAAAGACTGTCGTATCTTAACTCGCTATCAGCCAACTGATTTAATGAGCGGACTATTCAGTACGCTTCATGAAGCGGGCCATGGAATGTACGAACAAGGCTTGCCATTTGAGGCTTTCGGACTTCCCCTAGGAAGCTATGCATCGCTGGGGATCCATGAATCGCAATCGCGGCTATGGGAAAATGCCGTGGGACGAAGTGAGTCGTTCTGGCATTGGTGCTTGCCCATCGCGAAAAATTATTTCCCTGATGCTCTGCGATCAGAACGTCCAGAAGATCTCTACGCTCAGGTCAATCAGGTATCGCCGAGTTTGATTCGTGTGGAAGCCGACGAAGCAACCTATAATCTGCACATCGCCATTCGCTTTGATTTAGAAAGATCCTTGATCCATGGTAAACTTGAGCCCTGCGATCTACCGGATGCGTGGAATGAAGCCTATCGCCAATACCTTGGCATCGTCCCCACAAACCATAGCGATGGTGTCCTTCAAGATGTCCACTGGAGCGCGGGGCTATTCGGCTATTTCCCGACCTACACGCTCGGTAACTTATACGCTGCCCAGTTGCTCAACGCTGCCTCTAGAGACATCGGCAAACTGGATACGCTGTTTCAGCAAGGAGAGTTTCAACCTTTACTGGAATGGCTTCGACAACATATTCATCGCCACGGCAAACGCTACTTGCCGGGCGAGTTGGTACGACGTATCACCGGCCAACCGATCTCGGCTGAACCCTTCCTCGCTTATTTAAGATCAAAACTGCAGAACGTAGGACTGCTGGCTTAGCGATATAGCCTAAAAACTAACGCCAATACAGGCATTATTTATCCAAATAGCTGCAATCCATCTCAGAACCGAGTACTTTAAAGAGCATATTCCAGCTAAGACTCTAGCCACGCCTTCGTTTGGTATTTGTCTCCACTCATCCTTTACTGGCTCAGCCCTATGCTTTCCCGTTCCTGCCCTCATTGTCGCAACCTAATTCGATTGCCCGATGACATTGGCCCAGACTCGGTCCTGCGCTGCCCAATCTGCCACAACATTACCATCGGCTCCGCACTAGCCCTGAAAGCTGATACCACATGGATTGTAGTGGACCCAGTTGCAGAGCAGATCAATCTTGAAGCGATCACAAATCCGGAGACAGCTCAACCGCTACAAACTTCTGCGATCACTTCCAATGCTGAGCTAGACAATCAAGAGTCGTACGAAGTTTCCGAACAACAGGACGATACACCGAGCCTTGGATTTCATATTCCCAAAGCTGATCGAACTCGCAAACAACCTATCAAGCACGAGGACTGGGTGAACTTTAAACCAATTTCCCATGAAGACTACCAACGACGCAAACGCAAATCTAGCTCGCCGTTTTGGCAAATGATTCAGGTTGTGCTCGGTGGTGCCCTTGCGATACCGATATCCTTGCTACTCATATGGCACGTGTTAGGCAAAGATATTGGTAACATTGGACCCCAGGTTGCTAAAGTTGCTCCCTGGATTGTTCCCAAAAAATTCCATCCTTATCCTTCGCTGGAAACGGATCTACCAAACAATTCGGGATCTCGTCCCGCTAAGGGAAACTCCGCTGGCTTGAAACGCGATTTCGACGCCGAATTGGCACAGTCGCTCGAACGATCAAATCAATCCTCTTCCTCGTCCAAAACTCCTCCTCCAATTGGGAAATCGCCCGAGAGCGAATCGATTCCAGAACCCAATAGCTCACCAGAAAGTTCCAAAAACAAATCCGATACTGAAAATACTGAAGCAATGAAGGCACCTGCGACAACGAGTGAAACCCTTCAGCCCGACGATAGGGGAGGAGAAACTAAGCCAACCAATGAAAAGCAAAAATCATCTGAGGACACCCCCAACAATACGCCTCCGACTGAGGCTGTGGTTCCCGAGTTATCTAATTCAGAAAAACTTGTTTCGTTCATCGCGAACACTCGTTCCGCTATGGAACAATGGCCCAAAGTTCAAAGCGATAGCGTTGCCAAACGAAGGGAAGTCGCTAACGACTTTTATAACAACCTGAGCCTTGCCGCCGAATACTATTCGATCGTCAGCGAATCATCTCCCTCAGCTAGCGTCTGGAAGAAAGAAATCCGCCAACTCGCGCAAGTTATCGCCCAAGACCCCGAACTGATGCAATTGATTCGCACGGGAGGATTTGCCAAGATCACGCGCCAAGCGGATAAATTGATCGATGGTAGCGGCTTCACTGTCGTAGGAACCATCGAACTCAAAAAAGATTCTGCACAGCAAGGCCAACCGGAGACACAACCCGAACCATCGCAGGACAAAGCCGACACGCAAGCCAGTGATACAAGCGAGGTGAGCGAAATCGATTCCGCCGACGCTAACAATGAAACGCTCTACGTGGTTCGCATCCGCAAATCGTTAATCGCTAGCGGCAGTGATGCGAATACATCCGACGCGGCATCAGAAGAAGTCCGCGAGCGCATCGTTCGCCTACATCCTACAACGACGATCGGAG
>JBEGUT010000451.1:0-4186 GCA_041178745.1 Planctomycetota bacterium
TATCTATCGTTAAGCGGTTTCCTTTTCTCACTACTGTTTATCGTACATAACTTAGCGAGTATCGCGATCACCAATAGCCCCTTCATGACACTACTGGTGCTTGCCTACTGCTTCGGATTGTATGCCGTCAACCTTTTCGTAAATCGTTCTACTTCAGAACGTATCAAGGTGCTCAATCGTCCGACTTACTATCTAGCTTTAGCACTCCCAAGCATCTTGTTATTAACTATTCCCTACAATCAAAGAGGGTATGCAGCACTTGAACTTCTTGCTGCCGCAGCATTTTATATGCTGATCGCGCGTCAATCGCAGATCCGCGCTGCAAACTACATAGCAGCAGCTTTAACCAACTTAGCGATCTATCTTTGGTTGCCAGTCGCAAGCGAATTCACGGGACTATATCAACTCTACGTTATTCCCGCTGCAATCACCGTCCTCATCTTCGCACAACTACATCGACATGACTTGAAACCTAAGGTTCTTACGAGTATCCGCATGGCTGCATCAGGAGCGATCCTTGCAGTTTCGACCTACGAACTCCTTCTAAACAAAGATCCCAGCCTACTCGATTTCCTCATGATCCTAATCCTCAGCCTTGGAGGCATCGCTTGCGGAATTGCCCTCCGAGTAAAACCTTTCATTTACATTGGCATAGCGTTCTTGATGATCAATGTCTCCGGCCAAATCGTCTTGCAATTCCAACGCGAGGGAGGGGTTGTCCGGGCCATCATTCTGATCGTGGTCGGTATGGTTGTGCTGGCGACCATGATCTTCTTTAACATCCATCGCGAAAGAATTCTTAAAAACTATCGCAGCTTCCAAATGAAATGGGAGTGAAGCGAGCGTTAACACTCCCACATAACAGACAGATGACCGTTTCCTGTAAGTCAGCCAAAGACTTTGTTTCGCAAATCCATGAATTCGGCTTACCGTGTTGAGCAGCGCTAAGTTCATAGAAATTCCCGGATGCCAACAGCGTAATCTCCTGAATGGCAAGGGTAGTTTCATTTTTATATCCGTAATACCCTATGAATCAGAACTAAACAGCTATTGTCGGGCAACTCATTTTTTAATGAACTTTTTTTGAATTGCCCTGTCTACCATTCCAGACAATATCGCCGCTCGCACTCACTCAGAAACGGTAGGCAAAAAGCTTAAACGCTCGGTTTTGAACGAGTCAGACTGATTGGCTAAATAAACTTTCTCAAAAGTCATGCCTGCAAGCGAGGCTTTGGAAACGCAAAAGCCACTCCGGAAATGAATTGAGCACTCATAAGAGCGAGCACACCCAACAAACACTCGCTTACTACGGCAACCGATATGAACGCTAGATTCACAGCAACCTGTAAAACAAATACTTTTCGTGCAAGTCCTCATCGTGAAGGGGAAATTACTATTGGCATGGCCGCTGCGGAGCGGGCTTGGGTACAGAACCCCGAGCACAGTGTTCGACTCACTGCATCCCAACTTTTAAGCAAGCGTTCTTTCGATATCTTCCGACGGCGCGGTGCACTCAGCCTATTGGCGGTCAGTCCATCGTGTTCCGTTCACGGGTTTTACAAATGATGTCGAATGAAGTAGCTCAGAGGAAGAGCATCAGGCGTTTAACCTGACTGTCACGGGTTCGACTCCCGTCTGACGCAACAAGTTGGCAAGACAACCAACCTGACCTGGACGCTAACAACGTCTAATCAACCGCTGGCGGGCAGTAACTGTTTGGCGGCTCAGCCCAGTTTTGGCAAGAAACGTTCTACCGAACATGCAACGCCTTCGGGTAAAGCAAGCCCAGTAGTTCGATCAAACCAATGCGAAGCAACAGACAAAGGTGCCTTGCAGTGTAACTAAAAACTGATGAGTTCAAAGAAATCGATCGCTTACGAAGGTAGATGTTGCAGCGCAGCAGATGCCATCGCAACGCTTTCTAATCTAAGACACTTTTTAGTTTCGTTATTCTCCGCACGATTGCTCTGCGACCACAAACAGTCTGCTGCCCAAAAGCATTTTACTCGAACAAAACTACGGTTATTTATCCAGATACGAACGAATCTCGAGCAGAAGGAGACAATAGTTTACGATGTTTAAGAGAATTGTGGTTCGCAGCTTTGAAATCGGTTTGAAGTTCGTCGAGAACGAATTCAAAGGCTTAATGAGCACAGGCAAGTTTTGGATTTTTGATCCTCTCAACAAGGTACAAGTCCGTATCGTTACCCGCCGAGATCCATGGCTGGTAGACGAGCAGCTTGACGTAATTGTGAAGTCGGGTCATTTAGAAGGGAAGGCTGAAGTCATCGATCTACAAGATAACCAGCGGGCGTTGGTATGGATCGATGGTCGCTTTTCAGGAATTCTTGGCCCGGGATTGTATGCATACTGGAACGACGTACGTCAGGTTCGAGTCGAAGTGGTAAGTACAACGAATGTTCGTCTGCAACACAGCGAACTAGCTACCATCACACGCTCGACCACAGCTGCTCGATGGCTAGACATCTCGATGATCCAACGCGATCACACGGGTGTATTGTTCATCGATGGTAACTTTGTCGATCTATTGACGCCAGGGATTTATGCGTTCTGGAAGAACACGGCAGATGCACGAGTCTGTGAAGTCGATATGCGAGAAGCCCAGATTGATGTCAATGGTCAGGAAGTCATGACGCTTGACAAAGTTACTCTTCGCATGAACGCATTGGTGACCTTTGTGGTACAGGATGCTCGGCGCGCGGTATCGGCATCCTCCGATATGAGACAATCGCTCTACCGTGAAGTACAACTAGCATTGCGATCGGTCATTGGCGGAAGAGAACTCGACAGCTTCCTCGCTGGCAAGGACGATGTCGCACACGAACTTGAACAACATGTTCGCAAGCAGGCGTCATCACTGGGCTTGGAGGTTCGTTCGGTCGGTGTACGCGATGTGATTCTACCTGGTGACATGAAGGAACTGTTAAACCGTGTGACGGAAGCTAAAAAGGCAGCCGAGGCTAATCTGATTGCTCGTCGAGAAGAAACCGCTGCGATGAGAAGTCAAGCCAACACAGCGAAGTTGCTTTCGGAAAGCCCAACCTTGATGCGTCTTCGCGAGCTAGAAGTTCTAGAAAAGATAGCATCGGCGGGTAAGCTGAATATCGTACTTGGCGAAAAGGGTTTGACAGAAAAGGTCGTTAACCTGCTTTAAAAAAAGGGCCCCCGGAAATAACAAATTTCGGGGGCCTTTTTCGTTTCTTGGATGCGGAACAACTCATCGACGACGATCTCACTTCGCCACCCATATATTCCACAACTGAATAGCTATCGTGGTATTTTGTCCCGCCTTGCATCGATCGCCGATTGATAAAACCAGCTCACATTTGGTGTCAGCACACAAGCAGTCGAAAAGTGTTCGCGCTTCTAGATACTGCACCATCCCATCTCGTTTTTCTTCGAGAATACCGTATCACCGTCTTTTCTAATGCTTGGTACGTCAAGAGATGCAAATCTTGCGTCTGGATTTAAAGAATCCAGAGGACCGCAAGGTTACTAATGTAAGAATGTGTTACAAGACCTCTCGCTATCTCTTTAAACCTCCCCACCCTACGAGATTATCAAAGAATTTTATTTCTCATTACATGAAACCTTGAATCAAGGTTGTCCGACGGTTAACGCGAGAAGACGGTCTTTCCTTCTTTGATGGTTTCTAAAACAGAGATGTCTTTAATCGTGGTAGATTCCACCTTCAGTGGATTCTTATCGAGAATCACGAGGTCAGCGAGCTTACCAGCTTCCAGGGTACCCTTGTTCTTTTCCTCTTTGAGCTGGTAGGCCGCGTTGGCTGTCACAGCGCGAAGAGCAACGTAGGGCGACACGCACTCATTGGGTCCCACAACCTTGCCGCTTCCCGAAAGTCGATTGACACCCGAGTCGACGAGAGCAAGGATCGAGGGAACAGGTGACACGGGAGCATCGTGAGAGTAGGTAAAAGGCATCCCAGATCGCAGGAACGTTCTCGAGGCCATCGCGCCCGAAGCTCGCTCAGGTCCACAGAGTCGCAACACGGCATCACCGCCGGTAATGATTCCACCGGTCAAAAAGCTTGGAATCGCGCCGTAAGTCTTCATTTGTGAAATTTGATCTGGGCGCAGCCAAGTCGCGTGAACAAATACAGGACGATGGTCTCGTTTGCCATGCTTTTTGACAGCCTTGGCGATCG
>JBEGUT010000452.1:0-4184 GCA_041178745.1 Planctomycetota bacterium
CCCTCCCGAACTTAAAGCTCGATTACTGAAGCTCGAATACGGACAACGCCGACTCAAACACATGAGAGAAGCTGCTGAAAATCTTAAATTGGCCGAAGCCCACGACCTCGCCATGGACCTCACCAAAAAGTCCGACATCATGGAGCAAGAACTAGCAGAATTCAAAAAGAACTTGGGATTGGAAATGCAGCAATTCCATGGCAAACTCCCCGAACTTTTCCGTGAAATAGAAAACCGCAAAGCCGAAGAGAAAGAACTTGCCACGTTGCGAGAACGCGAAGCACAAGAAAAGAAAATGCGAGATCGCGAAGCTATGGCTCGCGAACGAGAAGAACGAAATCGGGAATCTGCTGAACGCGCCACAAGAGAGCGTGCTGAACGAGAACAGATGGAACGTGCTGAAAGAGAACGTGCTGAAAGGGAACGACGTGAAGTCGGCCAGCGGCTGCCGGAAGCCCAACGCTTCCTCGCTCCTCTCCGTGAAGAAATTCTGCGACTACGCGAGGAGGTAGCTAAACTTCGAGAACGTATCGAAAGAGAAGAGAACGATTAGTTCCCTCAAGATTTCCTATTCAATCTCAGCTGAAGTGCGTCTGATTCAATCAACCATCGACACACAAACACCTTCCCAAGAACGCCAATCCTGCTATCGGTTCCAAGAACAAAGTCATGTTGCTCATGGAACCGATGGCGAGTTGGGCTCGTTCTACCGACTATTTCAGTGAAACTGCTTCCCGGTGCCAGAAAGGCTCACCCAGCCACAATGCCTGAAGCCCAAGGACATCAGCAAGCCATTCCTGTTACTTGCGATTTTTTGCTTTGCCGCCCTCAGGTTTACCACCCCGTTTACCGGCAGATTTGCCACCAGGTTTTCCAAAACTTTTTCGCCCCTCTGATGCGCTGGGAGCCCGATCGTCTTTTTTCCAACTCGGCTTCCCTTTGCCTGATCTGAATCCTTCGCTCCGAGGACCATCCGAACCTCCTCGGGATCCTCTCTCCTTACCAAAACCTCCCTTACGGCCAAACGATCCCCGACCGCCGTAGGAACCGCGGCCTTCGCCCCTATCGCCATATCGACGCCCCGACCGATCACCGCGATCTGAAGCGAACTCCGTTTTGGTACTCTTTGTTTTATCCAGCAAGGACTTGCCACCGTTGGCCATCAACGCCAGGGCCGCGGCTATTTTTTCCAACTCGACCTCTGGATGTTGCCGACGAAATTGCTCGATTATCGACTGGTAATTCTCAACTTCAGAATGTTCCAGTGACTGGGCAATCTTCTCGTGAAACCTCGCGATACGACGAAGGTTCAATTCCCGTGAGGATGGAGCTGGCATCTCTTCAAGAGGCTTACGAGTCGCCTGCTCCAAAAGCTTGAGCTTGCGACGGTCATAAGGCCCCACAAATAGTATTGCTTCCCCCTGACGCCCCGCTCGTCCTGTTCGCCCAATTCGATGAACATAAACCTCATGGCTAAAAGGCATCTCAAAATTAACAACATGGCTGATGTGCTGAACATCCAAACCACGAGCAGCAACATCGGTCGCAATCAGAATATCCAACTGTCGAGACTTCAGTCGATCTACAATTCGCTCGCGTTGCGTCTGAGCAATATCTCCGTGCAAAGCGGCCGCTCGAAAGCCATGGGACGCCAACAGTTCCGCGAGAGGTTCACATGAACTCTTCATCTTCACGAATACCAACATTGCATCAAACGATTCGGTCTCAGCGATTCGAATCAAAGTCGCTTCTTTTTCTCCAGGTGGAACAATGATGTAGCGTTGACGTACGGTATCAGCCGTCGCAGCTTTCTGCTGAATCACAATTCGCACAGGATTCTTCAAATGTTTTTCGGCAATTTCCAGAATCGATTCAGGCATCGTTGCTGAAAACAGCGCAGTCTGACGCCCCTCTGGCGAATGCGAAAGTAACCACTCGACATCCTCGGCAAAACCCATTCTTAGCATTTCGTCAGCTTCGTCGAGAACAACACATTTTAGTTCGGTCAGATTGAGTGAGCCACGCTGCACCAAATCGATCAGACGTCCTGGCGTACCAACAATCACATGAGGAGCGCGATTCAATTGACGAAACTGATTCTCGTAGTTCTGTCCACCACAAATCGCTAAGACCTTCAGACCTTTGATCGACGAACCATACTTCTCGAATGCTTCCGAAACCTGAATCGCTAACTCGCGCGTGGGAGCTAACACTAACACCTGAGGTTGTCGTAATGAGGGATCCAACCGATGGAGAAGAGGCAATGCAAACGCAGCGGTCTTTCCGGTTCCGGTCTGAGCTTGCCCGAGAACGTCACGTCCTTCTATAAGAGCGGGGATGGTCTTTGACTGGATCGGCGTCGCCGTCGCATACCCCGATTCGACGACCGCATCGACGATTCGAGTGTCTAGACCAAATTGATGAAAATCAGATTCCTGTTCGTTAGAAACTTTGCTTACAGCCATGAAAAACCGCGAAAACCCCACAGATAAAAAAGTAGCAAAGACTCAGGAATTCGGAGCACTGACAACACTATTGGGCCAAGCTGATCTCCCTACCAACTCGCGTGAATCCGTTTTTCCTGCATTACACCTATCTAGCCTAGTGCATTTAGCTGAAATACGGCAGGGGAAAAGTCGCTGGTGCACACCATTTACGGCAGGAAAACCTACCTATACACACTATCAAGCTCATTATGCAGCATGATTCGCCCGCTTTCTCGTCTTTCTAACGTCGAGCGATGCCAGCATAACAATGTTAGGAGTTCCCAAAGACCGAGGCAAATTATCTCTCAAATCCCATACTCCCAGACGCTCTTATAACTTCCCTGCTGCTCGAAATAGGAAAGCAATCTAGAGAAAAAGTCATGCTGACCAAGTGTCGCACTATCTCCGATCATTAACAACTTGCGACGCGCCCGAGTCATTGCAACATTCATTCTTCGCTTGTCACCCAAAAAACCTATCTCACCCGTACTATTGCTACGAACGAGCGATATCAAAACTGCCTCTTTTTCACGTCCTTGAAATCCATCGACTGTATCAATCTCCACCCTCGACTCATTGCAGTGGTCGCGAAGCCATCGAACCTGCGCTGCATATGGAGCAATCACTGCGATCTCTTTCGGCGCAAGTCCGTCATCAAGTAACTGCTCAAGCAATCGCAATAACAGTCGCCCTTCGTCAGGATTGAATTTACTCTCTCCATCAGGCTCTAGTTGCTCCTCCCAATTCGCTCCTGCCGAGTCGATGAAAAGCAGTGGGCTATCTGTCAGTTCATCTGTGACAAGATTTGGTAGATCCGCCAAAAGATGCGAGACGACCCGTGGATCAGCGACAAGGGTATTATCGTAAAACTCCTGAGATGAAAAACCCATGATCGCTTGGTGCATTCGATACTGAATCTTCAGTTGACGTGTCAGCTTGCTACCTGTCGTCAGAACCAATCGTTCCATCATACTGACCGCAAAACCCTCCGCAGCAGCTTCTGCCGAAAGCACCGTTGGTGGCAACTGACAGTGATCACCTGCGAGTATTAATCGATTAGCACGAGTGACCACTGGCCATATCCCAGGCTCTGTGCTTTGACATGCTTCATCGATAACAGCCAAATCGAAATGGCGATCTCCCAAAACAGAAGGATCAAATGTAGTCGTCGCGCACACCACATCCGCATGATCCAGAATCCCCTCGGATACCTGTCGCTCCAATCGCTTTGCAGCTTCCCTCAGATCCCGAATCTCTTCTCTAAGATTTTGACGATAACCGGGCATCGGCTTTGACCGAGTGTACCGATTCGCCTGCTTCGACAGCCTCTCAGCCTCCTTAAGATAGTCCTTTACTAAGTCCATCGCTTCATCATTTTCGATCAAGGCATCCAGAGTATGCTGTTGCAACATTTCATGGACTCGTGCTGGATGGCCAATTCGCACAACAGGTATTCCTAGTGGAATAATTCGCTCCAAAAGATTATCGACCCCCGTGTTACTTGGGGCGCAAGCCAAGACCTTTTGTCCACGCAAGACGGCTTGTCGTATAATCTCGATGACCGTTGTCGTCTTGCCTGTACCAGGGGGTCCATGAACGATCGAAACATCGCGAGCAGAAAGAGCAAATTTGACTGCCGCTTTTTGCGAATCATTAAGATGATCAGCTAAGTCCCACTCTTTTTCCTCATCAAATGCT
>JBEGUT010000453.1:0-4167 GCA_041178745.1 Planctomycetota bacterium
GTTAATCCCACAGGGTTTATTAATCCCATTGAGGGAGAAGGCTTTCGTCGAGATTTGTCATCAACTCTTCGAGAAAGAGTTCAATTTCAGCGGCTGCGGCCAAATAAACTTGCTGCGAACCTCCGAATGGGTCAGCGACATCTCGGCCACTGGAACTGAGTGGATAAACCTTGCTGCCATACTGCGGCCATTTTCCGATAAGGGCTTGGCGATGGTTTTGGGTCATTGTCAGCACGAGGTCTGCGGCGTGCAATAGATCGCTATTGATTGGTTTACTGCAGTGGGAGGAAAGATCTAGGCCGCGAGCTTTCATAGCTTGTACCGCCTCAATCGAAGCTGATCCACCATGTGAGGCATTAGTACCGGCAGAGATCGCAATCGCTGCAGGTTGATTCTCAACAAAAAAATTGCGGAAACGATCTTCGAGTTTCTGCTGTAGGAGAACCTCGGCCATGGGGCTGCGGCAAGTGTTTCCTGTGCAGACCAGCAGGATCATCAATCGAGTGATTTTGTGGATTTCTTCTCGCTTCATGGCTCCTTCGCGAAGCAAGCGGCAATGATTGTTTGCGACAGCAAGCACTGTAGCCGGCAATTGCAAATGCGTTGGACCATCATCGACAATGAGCCCTGCGAAACGCCCGACGGTAGATGCTGC
Organism: Planctomycetota bacterium; assembly: GCA_041178745.1. Lineage (GTDB taxonomy): Bacteria > Planctomycetota > Planctomycetia > Pirellulales > Pirellulaceae > JAFLCP01. The sequence goes on from JBEGUT010000453.1 coordinate 656, forward strand.
TGTTCTACCATCCAAAGCCCAACCGTTTTCCCCTTGTCGTATTTCTCCGGTAAGCAATGGGCCAGGACAGAGTCGCAACACCTCGGTGACAGCCGGGTGAGCGGCAACGCGAAAACGTGCTTCATGATCATTGGATGTGATCATTTCACGAAGCGAAACAGGAAACTGCCGCAACAAGCTGTCGCTGTGTTCGAGTGTGATTTGTAATACCATCGGGCCAGGCCATGCTCGCGAGGAAACTCGCTCCATAACTGGCGAAGGTTTCGGTTCGTAGTCGCGCAGCTCCGCTGCGGCACGCAACAGCAGTGTGGGGTCAGCAATGAGACGCTGCTGGTGGATTTGCAATAATTTTTCTACCGCGATCGGATGCAACGCGCTGCAAGCCAACAGATAAGTGGTCTCCGTTGGCAAGATCACCAATTGCCCCTCGGCGACCGACTGGACAGCCATATGGACCAGGTCGCGATGATCTTGGGCAGATTTCCAATCGATACTGTACGCCATCACCGCCTGCGCAAATTGAGTGGGTTGAATGCTACAAATGCAGTCGTTGCAGGATTCTTCATGAAGTCATTTCAAAACCGTTTCTCGGTTCTGCTACGGTGCTGCAGCCCATCTGGGCGATCCAACTATACTAGGGGATAGAGCGATTGGGATCAACGACCGTACGAAGGTCGGGTGGCCGAAGTAGCTGGTGGCTAAGCTACATTGTCGCGGCCGATGGCTTCAGTAGTTGCGAGGTCAGCCAGTCATCGAAAACCGTTTCTAAAAAGCGATGAATTTGAAGAAATATGAAAGCGTAACCGCTAGAATTTACGAGATTCCAAGGGAGTTCCGTTGCCTTGGAAAAGGGCAAAGTGTTTTGGATCGTCGTTTTAGATCGTCAATGTGATCTCGATTTCAGGGAACCGTTTGGGCATGCAGAATCAATACCTCCGACGTGACTGGCTGCGAATGCAACTGGGGATGGGCGTAGCTGCGGTTTGTGCTGGTGGGTTTTCTGGATGCGACGACTCGCCTGATATTCACGAGCCTCAAGCCATCTTTGGGAAAAGGGGGCTGAGCGATGGAAAGTTTCATAAGCCGCGGGCGATTGCGGTCAGCGGTAGCGGGGAAATTTTTGTGGTCGACATGACCGCAAGAATTCAGGTCTTCGATTCGGTCGGGAATTTTCTCAGGGGCTGGCATACTCCGACCAGCGAGCAGGGGAGGCCGACCGGTCTGAGCATCGATCGGAAAGGTCGGTTAATGGTGGCCGATACGCATTACTTCCGAGTTTTGTTTTATTCGCCCGAGGGGGTGCTCGACGAGTCGGCAACTATTGGTGGAACGCATGGAACGGCACCGGGAGAGTTTGGCTTTGTCACCGATGTCATCGAGGATAAAGAGGGTAACTTCTATGTTTCCGAATATGGCGTATCTGATCGGATCCAAAAGTTTTCTCCCGAGGGAATTTTTATTTGCCAGTGGGGAGGACATGGAGAGGGGCCTGGATTTTTCCAGCGCCCACAAAGTATGGGAATCGATTCTCAGGGACGAATTTGGGTCAGCGATGCTTGTAACCATCGGCTGCAGATCTTTTCCAGCCAAGGGGATAAGGTCGAATTGGTAGCTGTTTATGGGGGGCAGGGTAAGGAGTCCGGAAAGTTTCAATATCCCTACGGATTGGTGATTGATGATCAGGATGGGGTGTGGGTCAGTGAATTTGGGGGGCATCGGATTCAGAAACTGGACCGCGAGGGAAAGCCCGTCCTTTTTTGGGGAAAGCCCGGTCGGCTACCAGGCGAATTATTCAACCCCTGGGCGGTTGCGACCCTTCCGGATGGGCAGCTTTTAGTGGTTGACAGTGGAAATCATCGCGTGCAGAGGGTCCGTTTATAGGGTGCATTGCAGGAGGAATCGCCCTAAACCTCCCATTTTGTGCCAAGTTCGTTGACATTCGAAATCCCCCGTAACTATACTCGACTGAGTCCTCCCAATCGCCGTTGGGCCATTGGTTTCTATTCACGCTTTTCCAGGGTATTCTCGTCATGACGTTGCTTGGCAAGGTCTTTATCGGAGCCATGCTGATTCTCAGCGTGCTGTTTTTCGGTTTGGCTGCTGCTGTGAATGCGACCCACATTAATTGGCGCGACGCAGTCACCGACCCAAAAACTGGTTTTAGAGTCAAGCTGCAAGAAACCGAAAGCGTGAACCAACAGCTTCGCGCTGAAGTTGAAGCGAAGCAAAACGAACTGGCTAAGGAACAGGCTGCTCGTCGTGCCGCACTTTCCGCACTCCAGACTCAGTTTTCAGAAGCTCGCGACGAACTGTCTAAGAAAGATAAAGAATTTTCGGACTTGCAAGCAGCCCATTCGGAACTCGCTGCAACCGAACGTTCGACTCAGGAAACGTTAGCTCGTTTGACCAAAGAAGCAGAGCAGCTTCGTGGCTTGATCACCACAACGCGACAAGATCGCGATTCGCAGTTCACCAAGGTCGTTCAGCTGACCGATTCGGTAGCAAGCCTACAAGGTGAGTTGCAAGCTCTATCGGAGCGTCGTGAACAGTTGCTCGGTCAGGTGACTATGATGAAGAGCCAACTAGATATCTTGGGTGTGAATCCAGAGACACCGCTGGACGCTGCACCTGAAGTAAAAGGCGAGATTACTGTTGTTGGTAAGAGTGGTCTCGTTGAGATCTCTCTGGGTGCTGACGACGGAATGCGTCAGGGGATCGAGTTGGATGTGACTCGTGGTAGCCAGTACATCGGACGCATTAAGGTTCGAAGTGTTGGACCTGATAAGGCCGTTTGCGAAATCATCGAAAGTTATCGCAAGGGATCGATTCAGCCTGGTGACCTTGTAGATTCCAAGTTGGGTTAGTCGTGACGGATTGTTGTCGTTGGTAGTTGCGTAGTTTTTGCAGCGCAACAAGTTCACACTTCTCTCCATGCTTAATAATTCTGGAACCTTATGAACAAGCCGTCCGCTCCCAAGCAACCAATGAGTGTCTACACTGTGATGTTGATCATCTCGACATTGCTCATGTTGGCTGCATGTGTCATGATGTTTGTTGAATTGTATCGATATGGTAGTCCCTGGGACAAAGCGGGAGCCGCGCCAAGGGCCTTTGTAGAGAGGTCGGCCAGTCATCTGGCATTGAACCACCCCGATAGCCTCTCTGATCTTGGATAGATCTGTGGATGATTGAGGTGGATATCCAAAAACCTCACTCGGACTTAATCATCAAATAAAAATAGCGGTCGGTTCGCCGGCCGTTTTTTTTTGAGGTTCTCTATTCTTGTGTTCTCTCGCAGCGAAAATCGTCTTTCTTGATGATTCATGCATCACATCTCTTGCTGGTTTGCGAAATCATAAGCGAGTGTGCCACATAACCGAAAATTACTTATCAAGATCGCTGCGTAATTAATCGGGGTGTCTTCTAGCAGTGTTTTGTCGAAGTCACTCATCGGTGACAAGGGAACGCCATTTACCTACATATTACGCGACTTTCCGACTTTTCGATCTGCT
>JBEGUT010000454.1:0-4164 GCA_041178745.1 Planctomycetota bacterium
TCAGCGGCAGTCGCGTAACGGTCCGATGCGCGTTTCGATAGAGCCTTTAAACAGATTCTCTCGAGCTCTACTGGGATTGCGCTATCTATTTCCCTTGGTGGAATAGGATCGGCAGATCGTATCTGTCGTACAATTTCTTTAGGATGACTGGCATCAAATGGCTTTCTTCCAGTAAGCAACTCATAAAAAATCACTCCCAAGGAAAAAATATCGCTGCGGCCGTCGAGACGATGCCCTTCGCCGCGAGCTTGCTCAGGACTCATGTAGGCTGGTGTCCCCACGACCATTCTTCCAGTAATAGAATCTTCTTCTCGAACAGCTAGGCCGAAGTCCGAGATATAGGGAACTGGGAGCTCACCCTCGAGCAGAATATTCTTGGGTTTAACATCCCGATGAATCAATCTTCGTTCATGAGCGTGGTGAAGCGCTCGGGAAACGACAGCTAGTAAACTGACCGAAAGTTCAAAACCAGGGCGAGCCGTTTTAAGACGATCGAAGAGAGTTTCACCCTCTATAAACTTAGATACCACATAGATCGATCCGTCTGCGGTGCTTCCAACATCGTAAACAGGAACGATGTTGGGATGATTGAGACTTGCAACTTTGCGAGCTTCAGCAAGATACAAATCGCCACTACCTGGTGACTCCAGACTGCTTCTAGTAGGCACTTTAATCGCAACTTGCCGCTGAAGTTCTCCGTCATACGCAAGGTAGACACGTCCAAAAGAACCCTCCCCTAAAATTCGTTGCAGACGATAACGACCGAGCTGCCGGTCACCAATGGTCCGATCCGAAATGAAAATAGAAGTCGAAAAATCACTCGCTATGATCGGGTTGCCCGATGAACGTTGTATCGCCAACCTCTGGCGTATCGAGTCGCTAATCTCGGAAAAGCGTCTGGCAAACTCTTCAATCGGTGGATCCGCGCCAACTAATTGTCGCTCTCGATACTCTCCAACGGCAAGCTGAAGCTTGATCTCAGGATCTTCTGCAAGAAAAGGGCAACCGCAAACGTAATCTTCGACAAGTAAAGGACTGTCGATTCTCCAGCGTCTTGCCTGGTCGATAAGCAAGACCGATACCATTTCATTCGATTCTAGCTTTCGATCTCGTAGAAATCGAAAAATATCAGGGGGGCTTTGGGATCTATCCCAAAGGCTTTCATATTCATTTACGACCCGCATATCCTAAGTTCCTCTGCTATACTTCGTGGTTACGCAAAGGGATCTTAATCCGAAAAAAACCGTGTCTTTGAAAAACTCAATGGTCAATGCCGCAGTAGCCACTTGACCGTCGTAAATAACAACTGAAACGGATGCTAGACTTAGTTCCTTAGCCAACTCCCAGTAACCTGAAATCTTCCGTAATTTACAAAAGAGAGCCCTTTAAAAGAACTGTCTAACGTTTTTTTACACTATTTCTTCTAAAATTCTCCGCTTTAAGAATTTGATGCGGTAGTTGCAAGACAACACATAAAGCCCAACGCTTGACGTAAGGTTCCATGCGATGCGTGGTAAAATCGTCCGGATTCTCAGACTATGCGGACTCAGGATGCATCTGCTGCTCTTTACGTAGCAAGGATTCTACAACTGAGGACGATGTAATCATAGCGAGCTGACCTTCGTGAGAATGTCGCATAGAACTAACGTAGTCGGTCTTTGTGAATATTTCCACAAAAAAGAAAGATCGTAAACAACGAACGCTAGGATAGCTTGTGGTCGAGCGAGTCCCTGTTACTCACCCGCCGGTTTCAAGGAATGAATTATCTGACCGTTCATCCCTTGTTAATTCTAATCTAAACCGGATCGTGCTTGCTAAGTCGCTGGACCTGCATAACAATGCTTTCTTAATTCATGCGGTGATTGGCTGTGAAGGCATCAGCAAGATTCGGAAAAGAACAGTATCCGCCACAGAGGCGATCAGAGGATGCGACCCTTCATCGCTACGATTTCGCTGGTCTCATTGAGATGTGACGATTGAACCGTTGGCCCGGTAGCCATGCTTTTACTACTTCTCGGAGTCTAGCGAACGAGTGGTGAGTCAAAACCAGCCGAATGACCACCGCAAAGCGATTGAATCAACTACCAATGCGCATCTGGCCATGTCCGGTTTGTAGACTGAGCAAGACGTTTGTTTATCCCTCAGAATGAAAGCCACCGATACGGTAATGCAACCCTATGTAACAGAAGTTGCCAATCGTGCGTTAATTCCTACGCCTAATGAAATCGCAACGCTGAAGTCATCGCTGAGTGAGAATACCTACTGGAGCGAAGACTTAGCGCCAGTCCCCATGTCGGCCCGCCGTTGGGGAGTGCGGGACATGATTGCATTGTGGGTTGCTCTATCTGCCTGTATTCCAACCTACATGCTGGCTTCGTCGCTGATCGAGGAAGGGATGAATTGGTGGCAAGCGGTTTTGACGATTTTTCTGGGAAACGTCGTGGTTCTACTGCCGATGATTCTTAACTCCCACGCCGGGACGAAATACGGGATACCGTTTCCCGTATTCTGCCGAGCAGCCTTTGGCTTAAGAGGCGCGAATGTCCCTGCATTGCTGAGGGCTTTGGTTGCCTGTGGCTGGTTCGGCATCCAGACCTGGATCGGGGGATGGGCCATCTATAAAGTCTTGGAGCAATACTTCTCTTCCTGGTCGCAGCAAGCGACTATCCCTTTGCTAAATATCAACTTGCCGCAGTTGATATGTTTTCTGGCCTTCTGGAGTCTCAATCAGTATATCATTTGGCGCGGGATCGAGTCGGTGAGGGCTCTGCTGAACATCAAAGCTCCCTTATTGATCGGATTGGGAGTTGCCCTGTTGGCCTGGGCCTATGGCGAGGCAGGTGGATTCGGGCCAATGCTGTCTCAACCTTCTCAGTTTGTGGATGGCGGAGATCGACAAGGCGAATTCTGGTCCTTCTTTTTTCCTGCGTTGACAGCGAATGTCGGGTTCTGGGCAACTTTAGCGTTGAACATTCCTGATTTTACGCGCTACGTCAAAACGCAACGAGACCAAATGCTTGGGCAGGCATTGGGGCTTCCTTTAACCATGGGTTTGTACTCGTTCATTGGCGTAGCAGTCACATCGGCAACCATTGTGATCTACGGTAATGTCATCTGGGACCCTGTGGAGTTATTATCTCGCTTCGAGAGTCCGTTCTGGCATGCGATAGGTTTGTTTGGGTTGGTACTGGCCACACTGGCCACCAATCTAGCTGCCAACGTTGTTGGGCCTGCCAACGACTTTGCTAACCTCAGTCCGCGAAATATCTCGTTTCGAATGGGAGCGATCTTTACGGGGTTGATTGGAATTCTCATTCAGCCCTGGAGACTCGTAGAGGATCCCTCTGGTTACATTTTTAAATGGCTTGTCGCTTACTCGGCCTTGTTGGGTGCCGTTGGTGGCGTGATGATCGCTGACTATTATGTTTTGCGAAGGACTCGACTTGATCTGCGCGGACTCTACGATCCCGAGGGCCCTTATTGGTACACTAAGGGGTTTAACATTGCTGGGTTGGTGGCACTGATAGCCGGAATTATTCCCTGTATTCCTGGTTTTATCGCCGCGATCAGCACCAATGCCCCACCCTCGTTGTGGACCGAGATTTATAAATACGCTTGGTTTATCAGCTTCGGAATTTCTTTTGTTGTTTATCTATCAATGACATTCGCATTCCGAAACTTTCTTAAAGTCCCTACACACCTGAAGATTGGCGAAAATCAATCATGACAACTGACTACGACAAAATCGCAAAGGAGTATCAAGAGTCCAAGCTTCAACCTTGGCGAACCCACATTGAACAATACACGCTGCTCAACCTCGTCGGTCAGGTTCAGGGTCTGTGCACGCTCGACTTCGCTTGCGGAGAAGGTTACTACACCCGACTTTTACGTCGCTTGGGTGCAGAGCCTATCAGCGGCATCGATCTCTCGAAAGGGATGATCGCATTGGCTATTTCCCAGGAAGCCAAGGAACCATTGGGGATTCAATATAGCGTTGGCGATGCGAGGGACATCAACTTCAACGCGAAATCAGACTTAGTGTTCGCAGCTTACTTATTGAATTATGCGAGCAACTACCAGGAATTGTTATCGATGTGTGAGGCCATTGCCCGCAACCTTACATCCGGAGGACGTTTCGTGTCGGTTAACAATAATCCCGACGAC
>JBEGUT010000455.1:0-4157 GCA_041178745.1 Planctomycetota bacterium
TTTCCGAAAGTCGACGCATGAGATGTTAACAACCAGAACCGAAATCGAATACCGCTAATTTGCAAAGAACTCGATTTCTATGTCATATCGGACCAACTAACCTTTAGAGGCTGCATATCCAAAGGAAATCCTTCAAATTACCACCCCTAAACCACATCGCCTGACTAGCGAGCGGTGGCTTTAATTTTGATATCAACCCCAGCCGGGAGACTGAGTTTGTTCAACGCTTCAATCGTTCTCGCAGTCGCCTGCTTGATGTCAATCAAGCGTTTGTGAGTTCGAATTTCAAACTGCTGCCGAGCTTTCTTGTCGATCGTCGGGCCAGCCAGCACTGTGTACTTCTCAATGCGGGTGGGCAACGGAATCGGGCCGTGAACCTCGGAATGTGTACGCTTTGCGGTCTCAACGATTTCAGCAGCACTCTGATCGAGAACTGCATGGTCGTAGGCTTCCATTCTGATTCGGATCACTTCGTGATTTGAAGACACCTGCCGCACCTCTTCAACTTCTGTTTGTCACACATAGAGCCCACTATAAATGTCGGGCTCTGTCTACATCTTTTGTTTTTTTGTCTCTGAATCGGTATGAAGCTGTTTTTCTAATTTCTATACCAAGTTCAATATTTGTTTTTCTTTACCATCGTTTCAGCTACCAAGGCATCTGCTTTCGTCGATCCCTAATCGAGTAAATACCGGTGTTGGAGATGTCAATCGACACTCGTTCCGCGACCAATTTTACTAACTCGCTGGCTTGAGCCCGCCACAGCGGATCGTCTCAAAAGGCACCGAAAATCTAATTTGCCAAGAAATAAGTAATCTTGGTCTGATTTCGGTGGATCGGTTCTCGTAGCCTAAGCTGCATCCCCCAGGCTCGCGTTTTCTTTAAAGCGTGCCAGATCAGGAAGGCCAAAAGCTTAAGGAGCAACTCTCGATTCGTCAACGGCAAATAGAGATCTCTCGACACTTGTAACTTCTCTGTGCGGGGGAGGGAGTTTACTCGGCAAGCCTATAGAGACGGAAGGGGGTTTGGGAAAAAGAGTGCCAAAAATGTCTGGTTTCACAAAATCCTTCGGTCACAAAAGCCAATTTCTCGCTTATCGGCATCTACACAAGATTGCTCTTCGAAGACAGCGGTAAGGCCGCAGAGGCTTCCTAGAACGTGCATTTTCACGCGGCGATTTGTTTTGACGTTTCTCGCTAATTTAAATCCCTAAGAGAACAAGAGTTTGCGTCGAAGTTCTTTTTTAAGGTTTATCTACCCCCGGGACTCGCCTAGTTAGCTTTGGCATCGATTCTTTAAGGGGTGGTTTATTGGAGGGGTGTTAGAAGCTGTAGGCTTCCGCGTCCCCAGCAGGGGCCGCCTGGTAACCGGAGGGCTCCATGGAGCATCCTGCCCGACCCTGGCTTAGTGATCGAATGGCCGTTGAGTAGCCGAATAGTTCCTTGAGAGGCGCTGTCGCAGTGACGACGGTCAGTGTTCCTCGGGCCTCGGTTCGCTCAATCATCGCGCGTCGCTGCTGTAAGTCCCCCACGATCTCCCCCATGTAGTCGTCGGGGGTGGTGATTTCCAGTCGCATCACCGGTTCCAGCAGGACGGGCCCAGCAGCCTCCATTCCCTTCTCGAAACCCTCGTTTGCGGCGATTCGAAAAGCCACTTCATCGGAGCCTTCCGCGCTACATGTACCCCCAAGCAGTGAAATCTTGATACCGGTGAGCGGAAAGCTACCTATCATTCCGCCACCCTGCCCTCGGTGCCTTAACTCTTCCATCGCAGCCAACCGATAGTTGTCTGGTAAAGTGGTATCACCGGCAGCCAAGTCGAAAACAACTACGGGCGAGCTTGGGTTTGGCAGTGGTTCGATACGTAGTCTCACTTCAGCAAACATCTGCTGGCTGCCGATCTGGCGTTGGCACTTTCCGGTCAGTTCAACCGACTTGCCGATCGTTTCTCGATAGCTTACTCGCGGTTTGTAGAACTTGACATTCAGGTTGAAATCGCGAGTCAGTCGGTGTTTGATTACGTCGAGATGTAGTTCTCCCATTCCGCTTATAAGTGTCTGGCCAGACTCAGAGTTTTCGCTCGCCTTAAGCGTTGGATCTTGCCGCTGAAGCATGTCCAGAACTTCGCTAAGCTTCTTTCGCTCGGTCGTGTTTTCAGGCTCGATGGCCATCGATAGAACCGTCTGTGCAAATTGAATTGAAGGAAGTTCTATGGGGTTCTGGGTATCACAAAGTGTATCGCCTGTGATTGAGTTTCTCGGTCCAACAGCGCAAACGATATCGCCCGCAGTGATTGAATCGACCTGCCCCTGCTTATCTTTTTTGGTTGCGTGGATCTGCCAAAGCTGCGCGATGTTCTCTTTGTCATCGCGATTGGGGTTATAGACTCTTGAGTTCGACTTGAGTCGCCCCGAGTAAGCGCGAATCCAGTAAAGATCTCCGGTCTTGGCTGGAAGGATCTTGAATACCAGTCCGCAGAATGGTTCGTCAGGATCTGGCGATCGCTTCTCGGTTTTGTCTTTCTTTTTCGGATTAACACCTTCCACGGCTGGACGATCTAGTGGGCTGGGCAAGTAGTGGGTTACTCCATCCAGAACTGGTTGCACGCCACTTCCATGCAATGCCGATCCGCAAAGTACAGGCTGTATCTTGCGGGCAATGCAACCCTCTCTCAGCGTCTTCCGAATCAAGTCCACCGGAATCTCTTTTTCCTCAAAAGCCATCTCCATCATTTCGTTGCTAAGCGGATAAAGGGTTTCCAGTAATACCTCGCGCCAAGCTTTCGCATCGTCTACCAGTTCTTCGGGAATCGGTTCTGATTTCGTGAGTCGACGATCGTCTCCGTGATTGAAGGTGATCAGTTGCATGTCGATCAAGTCGATAACGCCACGAAATGGATCCTTGGTGTGGGCTGGTCCTTGTCCCACCGGAATTTGTATGGCTACTGGATTGGCGTTGAGGCGAGGCGCAATTTCTTCCAGGACTCGATAAAAATCGGCCCCTTCACGATCGAGCTTATTGATAAAAACAATTCGCGGAACGTTGTACTTGTCCGCCTGTCGCCACACTGTTTCACTCTGTGCTTCAACACCCTCGCGACCGCTGAAAACAACCACTGCTCCATCTAGGACTCGCAAGCAGCGTTCGACTTCCGCGGTGAAGTCGACGTGTCCTGGAGTGTCGAGCAAGTTGATGGTGCTGGTCTTCCAGTTGAACGTTACGCAAGCGGCAAAGATGGTAATGCCTCGTTGCTGTTCTTCAGGGTCGTTGTCGGTCTCGGTTGTTCCCGCATCGACCGAGCCCGCTTTGTGTTTCGAGCCGCTGAGATAAAGCATCTGCTCGGTAACAGTCGTTTTGCCAGCGTCGATGTGGGCGATGATGCCGATGTTTCGAATGGATTGAAGCGAGCGTTGCATGGTGTCGTTGCCGCGGAGAAACTATAGACTTGTTCGGTGAACGGAAGTTGGTGAGTTCTGCTGCTGATTCTCGCTGGCTGCCGTCTTGAGAACCTGCACAGTGGCCTGATTGCTACCTAATTTTGGTCGGTTTCAACCATGAAAAAAGCCGCTCCAGTTTATCCTTGTCGGATCAAACTGTTGCGGCTTGAGTGTAATCGATCCAGGCTCTTTTTCGTAGTCGACTTCGCTCTCGCTTAGTCTGCCAGGCTTTGTCAATCTGGTTGTTGATTGCCCCATTCGTGTTTCGTTCAAGCTATCGCTAACAACCTTGGGTATCGCAGTCGCTTGATCGTGAACGTTGAGGGCAGCAAGGTTACCAAGCGAAGTGAGCAAAGGCCTTGTTAGCGTCTGCCATGCGATGAGTCGCTTCACGTTTGGCCATTGCTGTCCCTTCCTTGCGGTAGGCTGCCATTAATTCTTCTGCAAGTTTCTGTGCCGTCGAGCGACCCTTCTTCTCACGAACTGCAGCCAATACCCAGCGAATGGCCAAGGACTGCTGACGGTTGCGATTAACCTGCATTGGAACCTGGTAAGAAGCACCGCCAACTCGCTTGCTGCGAACTTCGATGTAAGGCTTTACGTTCTCAACTGCTTGCTCGAAGACTTCGATCGACGGACGATCTTTGATCTTCTTTTGGATCTCGTCCAAGGCGTCATAAAAAACAACCTGGGCAGTGCTCTTTTTGCCGTCATACATCAA
>JBEGUT010000456.1:0-4151 GCA_041178745.1 Planctomycetota bacterium
AACCAAGTGTTGCCCATGCTTGAACCCACCGCCGGCAAGCAGGACCGGAAGGTTATCGTTGGAGTGCGAGTTCGCACTCCCCATGCACGTTCCGTAGAGGACCATGGTTTGATCCAAAAGAGTAGAACCTTGCTCGACAGTTTCATTCATTACGGTCAGGAATCGATTGAGTGCATCGAACTGCCTCTGCTCGTGGCCTTTAAGTTCGGCAAGGACCTCTGGTCGATTACCATGATGCGTTATGTTGTGGATTACAGTGGTATCAATCATCAGAGAAATAATTCGAGTGGAATCTGTTTCGAGCGCCAGTTTCATGACGTCAAACATCATCCCGGTTCGCTCAACAAACTGTTTTGGATCCATGTTTTCTTCTGGAGCCTTTGATTCAACTTTGGGTTTGGCTCTGTATTCCCATTCTTGGGCGGAATGCAATCGATTTTCGAGTTCGCGCACCGAGGTTTGGTATTGATCCATCCGCTGTTTATCGATCGCTGATAATCCACGGTTCAAACGGTTCGATTGTTCTGCGACAAAGTCGAGTGTGCTGCGGCCGCGTTTCAGTTCTTCAACGCGGGCTTCTATTTCGTTAGGGTGTCCCTGCATAAACAGCTTTTCAAAGAGCCGTCGAGGACTCTTGTCCGAGGGAATAGGAGCACCGCTGCGAGTAAAACTTAAAGTCATATTTTCGTTGGTAATAGCCAGTACCAACGATGGGAATCGTGTCTCATTGCCAACGTGTTCCGCAGCTAGTTGATCAAGGGATACGCCATTGCGAAAACCGCCTCGCTCAGGATGCGGTGTTCCTGTCAAAAAGCATCTTTCTGCTGCATGTCCGCCGGTGACTCCGGGCAAGCTGACGCCTGAGAAAACAGTTAACTGCTTCCTGTGAGCGGACAATCGCTCCAAGTAGGGACTAGGTGTGTAATTCAAGCCTTCTCCCTCTGGAAAGAAGTATTTGGGCAGAATGCCCATGTTCGTTTCAATGCATACCATCCGCCGAGGCATCATCGATTTGTCCGATGCAAAGGATCGTGACATGGCATCGAGTAATGGCAACGCCATCGATATCCCGGATGCTCGTAACGCCGCGCGACGAGACATTTTCGAAGAATTCACAAAAGCCGACATTGGGCACCTTGTTCGATTTATGAGAAGTATGGGATGTGATTTTCGGTTGTCATTAGCATTGGATGAATTCAAAATCCTTCGAGCTTTTGGTGTTCTGTTAGTTCGCTTTCGTGTATATCTGAGAAAATAACTGCATCGATGAATGCTCCATAGAACTGGCCCGAGAACTGAACTGATTAGAACTGTTTTAGGGTGGCCTCAAAGATCGATTGGAAGCATCCAATTATCGAAGTTCCTTCAGCCAAGCGATCGCACCCTTTTGCCAAGCGTCCCACATTGGACCTTTGTAACCATTGAGTCCATGTCCGCCTGAAGGAAGTTCAAGATACTTTGATGGAATTCCTTTAGCCTGGAGGGCGGCGTAAAGTTCTCTGCTGTTTTCAGGTGGCACAGGTACGTCATCTACTGCATGTGCCAAATATGCTGGCGGCGTATCGGCGGTAACCTGCAGTTCATTGGAGTACCGATTGACCAGTTCGGGCGATGGGTCCTTTCCAAGCAGATTATGCTTAGACCCTGCATGGGTTTTCTCCCCAAGGGTTACAACTGGATATACCAAGATCGCAAAATCTGGTCGGCAACTGAATCGTTCGGTCGCATCGGCAGAGGTCGCATTGCCTCGATCGAAATGAGTTAATGCGGTGGAGGCGAGGTGACCGCCCGCAGAAAATCCCATAATCCCAATACGAGATGGATCGACATTCCATTCTTTGGCACGCGCGCGAACCGTCCTAATTGCTCGTTGGGCATCCAACAATGGGACTGCGTGTCGACCTGCGGGGAGGCGGTATTCCAGAACCACTCCGGTGATCCCATGTTGATTCAGCCAAGCGGCAATTCCATGTCCTTCCGCTCCAACGACCAATCCTCCATATCCACCACCGGGACAAATAACGACAGCGGTACCGTCACCCTTTGACGCAGGTTTATGCAGTGTAATCCATGCATCGGCGTCTTCGGTAGTGCCATCACCAATGGGCGCATGCCCCTCCCACAAAGCAATGCGTTTGGCTTGGGTTTTGCTCGGTTGCGAGGCGGTTTCAGAAGTCGCTTTTTCCTGGGCGAATACTTGGACTATTAACAGTGTGGGAACAAAAAGGAGGAACAATAGGAGGGGTAATTTCATGGATCCAAACTCAATGCTGTAGAAGAAACCGGGGATGGGTTCAAATATAGATGATAACAGAACTACCGACGCAGTATACGAAATTCTTGCCTTACAAATATTGGGATTTGAGCCCACCGCTACCGGTATCGCAGATGCATTTCCAACTTGGAAAGATTAAACTCAAGTTCCTTCCTTATACTCCCATCCCACCCAATTCTCCCATCGCGGATTCGGCGAAAGATGACGTACCACAAATTCGATGAATGGACCTTGCAATAGATCCCACAATTGGCCAGACAATGAGTTTGCATCACTTACTTGTTTCTGGGTACGGCAGCACGGATACTTGGCAGGTAATTTGGATACGATGCAGTAAGTAGAAAGAACTGTGCTGGACAATTCGTGTATCATGCTGGCCAATAACCAATGAACTCCCCACAACAGCCCAAGAATTCCAATGATCATGTCGGGGGCACTTGCAGGCACAATTCGTAAAGGGCGGACATTGGATAACGAGAATGCTTCAAATCGAAAAATGGCTTCGCTGCTTTTGAGCATCATGGATCGAATGTGGTTAATGTTGCAAACATTTGGCGATGCTTCGGATCGACTTCATGGAATTGGATCACATCAGTAATTGAAGAGGTCTGTTAATGATGACCTCTGCGAGTAATCGTCCAGTACTCGCTGAATTAGAAAAGGGTGTATGGAATGATGCAGCAAGTCAACGTGAAGACGAATCGATCGCGGCGGTTTCCAACTAGCGAGTGGAGCGTTCGTAGCGTTTCCCATTTGCTTCTAGCTTTTATATCCCTAATATCGCAGCCGATAGTTGCTGAGTGGGTATTGGGAGGAGAACCGGAACGGATCGTACTGTGGCCGAAGGGAGCGGTCGATTCCGAGGCTAGGAAAAACGAACCTGAGAAAGTGGACCGCGCGAATGGTGCTTTCAATGTATCCAACATTCATGCACCCTCGCTCACGCCTTTCCTGCCCAAACCGGAAGTCGCAACTGGTACCGCGATTATCATCGCCCCTGGAGGTGGACACAGAATGCTATGTTTGGGGCACGAAGGCGACTCTCTTGCTGAATGGTTTGCCGAGCGAGGAATAGCCGCATTTGTACTCCGGTATCGATTAGCGAGAGAGGAAGGTTCTCAATATACGGTGGACGAACATGCAATGGCAGACACACGCCGTGCGCTACGAATAGTGCGCAGTCGAGCCAGCGAATGGAAGATTGCCGAAGACCGGATCGGCATATTAGGTTTCTCGGCAGGTGGAGAACTTGCGGCGCTGGTAGCGATGAAAAATGACTCAGGCAAATCCGACAGCAGTGATAAAGTGGAACAAGTGAGTTGTCGACCTGATTTTCAGGTCCTCATCTATCCAGGTAGCTCCCAAAGGTTCACGGTAACCAAAGGGATGCCACCCGCATTCATTGCGTTGGGTGCAAAAGATCGCGACGATATTTCTTTAGGCATGGCCAAGTTGTATCTGCAATATAAAGAAGTGGGTGTGCCGTGTGAGCTTCACATATACTCAAATGCCGGGCATGGATTTGGATACCGCGCTGATGCAAAACACGCAGCCGCTCAATGGCCACTTCGTCTTCGAGAATGGCTGATCGATAGCAAGCTACTTGATGAATGAATCTGTTTAGTCTCGGAAGAACCTTCTCGACGGTTGCATTTCCGTTATGGAAAAAATAGTTCCCATCGGTGCTCAAGAAGATCTAGGTATTGCCTTGAGACGGTTTACAGGCGGCAGCGATTCCGTCTTAGCATCCGCAGGACGCTACCGCGCCAAGCCCCAAGACACGATCGTGTATCCCACGATCTAGAACTCGAGGTTTAGGATCGGTCGATACTCGAAAAGATTCTGGCAGATGAGAAAAATTCGAGACCTTATGGTA
>JBEGUT010000457.1:0-4138 GCA_041178745.1 Planctomycetota bacterium
AATTGGTTTACGAGTCTACTTGCTTTTGGCGCCCGACGCTTTGCCACCTTTGCCTGGCCAGAAGCTGAGCCAGCTGGAAGAGGGAGCGACTTGTTTTTGTTCCTCTTTAGCGCCTGTTGTGGCGATATGTTGGCCGCTAAGGCGTTCCGCAAGATCGACCATGGCTGTGGTGATAGCTGCTTGTGGAGCATGTTGGATCAATGGAATACCATTGTTACGAACTTCCACCATGGTTCGATAATCATTCGGAATTTGTGCGAAGATTTCACGACCAATGGTTTCTCGAGCCTTCTTGAGGCTGATCTGACCGCTCTCCAAACCTGCTCGATTCACGATGATCTTTACTTTGTCGCGAATCTCAGCGATCTCGTCAAACGATGAGAGAAGGCGGACGAGGTTTCTCAGAGATGGCAAATCAAGCTGGATCACCATCACGATCTCATTGGCCATTTCCAAGGCTGCGACATCGACTTCGGTAAAGCCCTTCGATAGATCGAGAATCACATGCGTGAAACTTGCTTTGAGCAATCCGAATACGCGACGAAGGCTTTCCGGATTGATGAGCGACAGATCTTGAAGCTGCACTGGCCTTGGAAGTAGATACAGTCCAGATGGATGTTTGGTCATGGATCGTTTGAGCAATTGGAAATCCAAACGAGCGATGTTCTGAGTTACGTCCACCAAACTGTAGTCGGGAATCGTATCCAAGAAAACGTCGGCATCTCCGATTGCTAAATCGAGATCGACAAGCGCTGCAGAGTTACTGGGATTAGAAGCTAGTACGCAGCCTAAATTAACGGCCAAACTTGTACATCCAACTCCACCCGAGGCTCCACAAAAAGCGATGATTTTCGAAGCCCTTAGCTTTCCTTCAGTGCCGCTATACTTGCGCTGCGCGATCTGATCCAGAGAAGCCATTAGCTCTTCAACATCAAGGGGAAGAGTCAAATATTCGCGAGCTCCCGCTCGAATGCATCGCAGAATCAATTGCCCATCAGTATTGGTGCTTAGGGCGATCGTTTCACAACCGCTGGATTCTTCGCGAAGTCGGTCTAAGAGGGCGATCGATTTTTCAATATCTGAGTCGAGAACAATCAAGCCGATATCGGGATTTGATTGACCGACAACGTCAGGGAAGAATTCATAACGTGAGCACTCCGCTTCCAACCAAACCATTTCCAATCCGTGAAGAATTGATTTTAATTCTTCTCGGGAATCATCGTTTGGATCAACAAGCGCGAGTCTTAGCACATTGCTCATGGCAGTCGTTTTCTCTGAGAAACCTATGTAAGTTCGCTGTTTAAATGCTTAACGAATTTGTATTCCACCATTCTGAGGAAAAGTTGGCAGCGCAGTTCTGCTATTGTCCTGAGTGTTGTTCGTTGGAACGGCTGGTATTTGTCGGTTCATCGGCTGCTGAAGCGGCTGCATGCCAGCGGGTGTCATTTGATTAGCACCGTTGGTTGGAAATGCAGGACTGGTCGTGTTGTTCTGCAAGTTTGTTGCCGTAGGCAATCCGTCCATCGGAATATTGCCAGCAGGAGCTTGCATCGGCGGCGCGACGGTACTGTTGAACAATTGCGTTTGTCCAGATGAATCAATGCATCCTGCTGCTGCAGCGTCGATTGATCCTTCAACCGGTGTTTCCAAGTATCCTCTAAAGAACAGCTCACAGTCTGAAGGCGATTGCGTATTCAACCCAGGACCGGTCTGCGGAACTTCACAAGGGTCCATCGCTTCTACCAATTCTGGCGTGACCAGAATCAGTAGTTCCACTTCGTTTTGAACTTCGCGAGTACGGCGAAACGGAACACCCAAGTAAGGCAACTCGGAAAGCCAAGGAATGCCGATGACTTCGCTTTCCGATCGCACTTGAATCAAACCAGCGATCGCCAGTGTCTGGCCAGCGTTTAGTTCCACGGCAGTGTCCACGAAACGACTGCGAAGTCCTGGAACCGTTGTCCCAGCAATCGTGACGCTGCGAGTGGGATCGATTTCGCTAATAGTCGGACGGACTTCCAGAGCGATTCGAGTATCGCCGCGTACCTTGGCAACGAAATCGACTCGTGTTCCGAATTCACGAAACTCAATACCGACCTGACCCAAACCCGATGGAACTACAATCGGGAATTCGCCACCCGAATTGAAACTTGCAGGTCGACCATCGACAGCAACCACGGTTGGGTCCGCGAGCACTTTAACCAAGTTGTTCTGACGTAGAGCTCGAATCAGGCCGAAGAAAGCGGAGTTGTTTCCTACAACGCCAAAGCGGAAGGTATCTTGACCTGTCGCTCCTAGCGTCGTGCCGGCGGCACCGGGAGACAATAATCCAGATGCGCTTTGCATCACGAAGTCGCCCGAGTTACCTAATTGCCAGTCGAAACCTAAGTCGCGAAGTTTTGATCGTGAAACTTCCATCACCTGAGTATGCAATAGCACTTGATGAACGCCCATCACTTGAATGCCGTTGATCACCCTGGTGAAATACAATTCAGCGATCGAGATAGCTGTTTCAACATCATCGCTGTCCGCAACCACACCGCTGATGATGCAACCGGTTTGGATCGGAATAACTTTCAGTTGCGAGTTGGGGAACTGGCGACGCAGAATGATTTCGAGTTCGCGTGAGTCGCCAAACACAACAATCTGGAGCGTATAAGATTTGCCTTCTCCGGTCACGAATTCAACTTGGGTGACACCGTTATGACGAGCGGCTAGTTGGATCTTTGTGCTTTCGATCGGCTGAGCGGTAATAATGTCCGGATTGTCGACAGTAACATATTTGATGGGCTCATTGGTCTGAATGGTATGCGAGGAATTGACAACCATGGTCAAGTCCTGATTGGTCGCGGTCAAGCGAGTTAGACCACCAGTGGCGCGAGCGGGTAGATCTCCTAATGGAACCGCGCTTTGAGCTTGCGCCAAATTGCATGTTCCAATGAGCATCAGAGTTAGGGACAGCAACCAAAGTTGCATGATCCAGGGCCTTTGCCGCGACTCCATCCGTTCACATCCTTGTGAGACATTCGTTCCAACTCATGGTGCAAAGGTGTTTCACCTCCGAACCTAGAGCTTTAAATTCAGCACTTCCCTGTACCGAAACATGGCCGATATACCTTTTGAGGGGTTAGCAGCCTTAATCGAGTGATATCAATTTCCACCTCTGTGGATACCTCGTTACAAACCGTTCAAACCCTACTTGTTTGTAAATCGGACAGATCATGAGTTTTCTGTCGTCGAAGCGGGAAGATCCGGTTATAACGCTCAGCCTTTTTGTCCTTCCTATACCTCCTATCTTCCGTTGTCCGTGTTTGTGCTAGGTGTAGAACCAGGGAGACCGTTTGTTGGCGCTCCGGTTGGTAGTGAACCAGGTGGGTAGCTGACCGGGAACCCGCCGTAGCTAGGACCAGTTGCCCCATCTGTCCCTTGGGCTCCCGAAGCTCCAGTTGCTCCCACTGCCGGCGACGAAAATGTCGGAGGATCGGATTGAGGGTCGATAACTCGGGGCAGTTCCCCCGGTTTACCTAGCACGTACCTGGTGACTCCCTTGGGGGTAATCACAGCGATTTCACCGGGAGCATTTTTTTCCGTCGCCGTTGCCACTTTGGTCTGCATGGTGGAAGATTCAACGGAGGATGATCGAGTAGCAAGCTCAGTGTTCGACGAATCGGACTTGGGTTTAGAGTGCTTTTCGTTGAGCCATTCAAGGAAATCCTTGCCAGAATCTACTTTCCCCTTATCGATCCCGGGGGGGCATAAGGAGACACGCATTTGGCCCAAGGCGGCAGCGGTTGTCATGACTTCTTGCTGCGAATCTTGAATCAAAAGTTGAATGGTTGAAGCAACTTTTTTCTTCTCTCCATCACTCGTCGAGCGAATCGTATTTCCATCGACGCCGAATACGCTGACTGCTCGCAAAACCGTTTGAGTTTGACCAGGCGAAGTGCCACTGTTATTGGGGAAAAATCCGATCACATCAACTCGGTCACCGGGTTGGATGTATCCCATACCTCCCGTTTTGTCGTCCACGGAAAGGTCGAAGACGCGGTGACCAGGCGGAATCTTCAGGGCAACACTTTCTTGGGAATCCATCAGCTTGCGATGGAGAATAGGTTCACCTTCATACAAACGCTGGTTG
>JBEGUT010000458.1:0-4135 GCA_041178745.1 Planctomycetota bacterium
AAGCAAGCTACGTGGTGCGAATCGGTGGGTCGCCGAGTGATGTGTCGAATTCATAACCGAGGGTTGGATTAATCAAAGTAATCCGCTATTCGGATTGTAAAGAAGAGCGACTGACGGACAACGAATACATTTTTGGAAGCTACCGCAAGGGCTGCTACATAAAGGAGAGGAGGTATTCTGTTGCTCAGTGAAGCTATTCAAAGCAAATTTCGTTGCTTTGTTCCAGCTAGCCCCATTAGTAGAAGGGAGGGGGCTGAGCTGTTGGGGCCTTTGACGGTCTCGTCCGCAATCTGTTCGGCCTTAATGTGAGCAATTGCCTCGGAAACGAAGTTGCCCGGGTGATTTGGGTAAAATTGTTTGACATTCCCGACCGGCACGGCGAACATCTAGACATGGGGAGTACAGGATTTGGTCATCGCGTGACCAAGAAGTGTCGCCTTAGAGAAGTCGGTCTTTAACAACTTTCGAAATAAGACTCACTGGGAAGCGCAGGGACCCGAGAAGTCGCCAGTTTGAGAGAGCAAGAAAAAAGTGCGGCTGAGTGGATTTGAACCACCACGACCTAAAACGGTCACTAGGCCCTCAACCTAGCGCGTCTGCCAGTTCCGCCACAACCGCAACTTGAATGCCTTAAAGGTATGCTCCAGAATTCAAATTGTCGAGGGTGCAGGTGGTTTCGTGACAAAAAAACAGTCGCGGGGCCCCTTAAAGTGGATCGATTTTACCGGGCCGATTCCGGCGGTCGGAGAAAGGGAGATCGAGCTGTTACCGTTTCGCCGCCTAGCTTTGAAATGCACTCGTCCTGGAATGTTTCATTAGAAAAGCCTTGGGTTGCCCCCAATACAAGCCAAATGACTCGGCCCTTTTGGGTTGTTGGATGGTATCGAAGCCAAGTGATGGAATCGGATCGCCAACGGCATGAACGTCGAGCCTGGCTACCGAGGAAAATGTCCAAACGGTTACAAGCTGCCTATTCTAGGGCATTGATTTGCTGAACGTCTGTTTCAAATAGTGCGGGTTAAAAGATGAAACGTTGGAATCGAAGAATACTCTCGGAAATTGAGCGGGTCGCTAGCCGCACCCGAGAGCTATCTTTGGATTCGTCAGACCTTAATGGAACGATTCATCAATTACGACGAGTGTCTAAGAATATTCGCAGTCTCATCAAGCTCATTGCCCCTGAGCCTTGCGATGATCTGCAGCAGATTCAATTGCAACTGCGCCAAATCTCTCGGAAACTTAGTCCGTACCGTGATCAGGTTGTCTTTCTCCAAACGATGAGTCGTCTTCGAGATCGCGTGCCACCCAAGAAACTCAAAGCAGTTAAAGTGTTGAATGGCCTCGTGGACGAGCAAGCGAGTCAATGGATTGTGAGTGAGCAGGATCAATCTCTATCCCTCCTCGTTCAGCAAGCGATGGATGATCTTCAGCAGGCAGCAAGATCGCTCGAAGTTCAACTCATCGGAGGAAAGGTTGAGCTCCGTTCGAAGATTGTGTTCGCCAATCATCTCATCGCCTGGAAGAAACTTCGACGACGCGCAAAGGGAGTTCATCCTGAGTCGCCGATCGAAAGATGGCACGATTTGAGAAAAGCAGCAAAATGTCTTGAGTACCAACTCAAGCTTTTGCGAAAGTATTCCATCGTGAACCTGAATAAGTCCTACCTGAGTATTGAAAAGGTTGGCAATCATCTTGGTTGGTTCAATGATCTCGCGAAAGCAAACGAATTTATTGGCGCGGGTATCAGTTCCTTGGGGAATGAAATACCGATAAAGCAAGAAGATAAAGATCAATTCGAATTGATAACTGCGAAGTATTCTCGACAATCGCGTCACCAAGCCATGGTGGCGTTAAAAGGGCTGCTTGCCGATGGCAAGCAGTTGCGTAGCATGAAATCCGGCGACGTTATCTTCTGATGGTTGCTGGAGTTTCACCGGTAAGTCGCTCCACATACAGAATGCCAGAATCTTTTGCTTGTCCATCCAAGCGAGTGGCGATAGCACGACAGACCATTGAATCGCAAGAAAGCCAAGAAGCGAGGCGATTCGGTGTGTCGTCAGTGTTGGGACGCATTGTCTGTATTAATCGTTCAATGCGACGGCTTTGTTCGGGGCCTAATGGTTCCAGATTGGTTACCATCATTGGAGTCAATGCCGCTAACCCGAGGTAGCGAAGTTCGCGATGGGCCCGATCGCGTACTGTGCTGTCATTGGAATTGAACTCTTGCAGCAAATCGCGAACTTTCTTTTCCGAGACGATGGGAGATATCGCCAAAGCTTCCTTCAATCGAGTGTCCGTCTCACGAGCAATAAGTTCGAGATTCCAGTTCGCCTCGATTTTGCTGAGCATGGGAAACAGATGATCTTTGCAGATTTCCGGTCGCTCAAACCAGATATGCCATAGGCTCAACGCTTTGATACTTGTGCTCTTATCCCCTTCTCGTACAACGACTGAGATTACTCCATGAGCGGGTTGATCCCATACAACCGAATAGTTGTTGGCGTTATCGTCAAATTGAAGGCGGGTACGGCCATTTCCTTTCGCCTCAATATTCCAGTTCTGAGACTCCTGCTTACGGTGCAAAACTAGATTCGGGGAGCCTCTTTCCAGTGTGATGTTAAGGCTACGTATGATTTTACTGTCGGAAGGTTTGCCGTTTGCGTCTGTTTTGAATCGGAATTGCCCTACACGGTACTTGCGCACATCCAGCGATACGCGTCCTAGGACCATGCGAAACGCCGAATTGCCCTGCAGCATCTCGGAGAGTTCTGGGCCTTCGGGAAATGAAGCAGAATTGCAGGGGCTAGTTACAGTCAAAAGCATGCAGAGAGAAGTTATCGCAATCGTCGAAGTCGAGTACCAGAAGTTGTTTCGATTCGCATGCATGGGCTAACCCTCCTGGTTAAAGCCGATTTCCGTTCAATAATGCGACTGTTTCATAGAGAGCATGCAAAGAGGTTACTTCCGACTCGAATGGTCATCCTATCGGATTCTTCCTGGTCGAGTCTACGCCAGTTTTTAAGCTGTTAGATGGACGTGGGGCGCTGGGGATTGTCGAGGAGCCCGAAGCGATCGATACAGATGTGCAACGAATTCATCGCGAGACTCGAAATGACACAATTGATATTGCCTTGGTAGAGCGGATTTGCTATCCCATTCCGAACCGCTTGCCAGAAGGATGTTGGCGATGAGCAAATTAAAAATTTTTTCCAGTGACGAATCGGAGTCTCCGTTGTCAGGAGTTGCGATTACGGGAATCGGTTTGGTTACTTCTTTAGGGCATGATCGCGAGACAGTTTGGCAAGCGCTGCAGCGTGGTGATTTGGGTGCCAAGTACCTAGAGGACTTCGGTGCCGTGAAGGGCCTTGACTTACCAGCTGCCTGTGTCGATTGGCCCGATCGAAAGGCTACTGCCAGTCAGCGGGCTATTGAGTTCGCCTTGATCGCTGCTTCGGAAGCACTACAAGATTCGGAGTTGAAATTAGCTCGACTCGATCGAGAGCGTTTCGCTGTTTCTACGTCGGCTCATTTCGGTGACACGACATTTTGTAATGACTATCATGAAAAGTTGGCTGAGCCCAGTCGATCTTGGTGGGATACTTGGTATCCGAATTCCGCATGTGCCAAGATCGCCACATCGTTCGGGTTGCTTGGCGCACGAACCGTACATGCAACAGCCTGCGCGTCGAGTTTAATCAGTGTCATATTGGCGGCGCGAAATCTTCTTGATCATCAGTGTGATTATGCGATAGCCGGTGGGATGGATGCGTTGCACCCACTTGTAGCGGCGTCATTTCAGCGAATGGGAGTGCTTGCACCTAGCGCCGGGAATCCGGGTGTTGCCTGCCGTCCCTTTGATTCCAATCGTAATGGATTCGTCATTGGTGAAGCGGCAGCTATGTTAGTCCTGGAAAGAACCGAGGACGCGGTTCGTCGAGGTGCTCCCATTTACGGTGAAATCGTGGCTACGAAAATGTTGTCGGAGGCATCGCATGTCACAAGCTTGGACGAAAATAGCGTAGCCTTGACCTACTTGCTCAAATCTCTTTTAAGGTCTTCAAGTTGGTCTGCTGGTGATGTTGGCTACATCAACGCCCACGGTACGGGTACGGAGCAAAACGATCGCAACGAGCTT
>JBEGUT010000459.1:0-4131 GCA_041178745.1 Planctomycetota bacterium
TTCCTACGGCACACCGAGTGATTTGTCGCAGGCATTCTCTGAGGATCGCAAACATACGACTCATCTCACCACTGCAGACCGAGATGGAAATTGGGTAGCCATCACCTCAACGGTCAACACAACCTTCGGTAGCAAAGTGATTGTTCCCGGGACTGGTGTCGTGCTGAATAACGAGATGGATGACTTCAGTATCGCTCCGGGTACCCCTAACGCATTTGGGTTAGTGGGCTCGGCCAACAATGCCGTTGCTCCCGGCAAACGCCCTCTCTCAAGCATGTCTCCAACACTCGTCCTCGATTCAAAAAATGAACCCGTACTTTCCTGCGGTGCCGCCGGTGGTCCTAAAATCATCACTGCCGTCCTGCGTGTGCTGATCGGAGTTCTCGACCAAAAACTCTCGGCCACCGAAGCTGTTGCCGCCCCACGAGTTCATCATCAATGGCAACCGGATGAATCGCTTGTCGAAGAGAGAATGCCGGCGGAAATCTCTAAGCAACTCGCCTCTTTAGGACATCCTATTCGGTCCGTAAAAGCTTCGGCGATCGCTCAGGCAATCGTGCGAACCTCAGATGGGCGAATCGAAGCTGCTTCGGATCCACGGGTTCCCAGTAACGCAGCGGCTATATGATTCTCCGTATTTTGTGGAAAAAGCGAGTATTTCGCTTAAAAGTCTGCTTTTGCAACCCAGGTCGAGGCAAAAACCTCCTCGATGAATCGAAGCCGCCTGCCTACAATGCTTGGCATAGTGTGCTTCGCTTGACTTTTTTTCCTGAGATAAACTCGTATGCAGTCGCCGCTGAAATCCCCCTTGATTCAACGTATCGACGCCCGCAGTGGCACCTCCTCGGAGGCACTCACAGCCCTGCGCCACAAGCTCAGTCCTCAGGGGAACATTGTCAGCGAAAAAGGGAAGAAGCTTACCGAACGCGTCTTCGGCCGCCCACTAACGCCTCAGCAGGTCGTCGAAACGATCTGCGAAGATGTCAGAAAGCGGGGGACCCCTGCCCTGCTCCACTACAGCCAGCAACTCGATGGGCAGCCTCAAACTGCGGATCAATTCCGAGTGGAACTTAGCCAACTAGAAAAAGCTCATGCTGAGGTTAAACCTGAATTGCTACAAGCGGTGCGACGTATCGCCACCAACATCACGCGCTTTCAAAAAAGCATTTTGCATCGTGATGTGCTAGTCGAACCGGAACCTGGCGTTCGACTCCGCCAGCGTTATTGGCCACTCAAACGCGTCGGCGTTTGCGTACCTGGCGGAGCTGCCGCGTATCCATCGACCGTTTTAATGACCGTTGTTCCTGCCCAGGCTGCTGGTGTTGAGCAAATTGCGATCGTCGCTCCGCCAACTCCCTTTGGCGCTTACAACCCCGACGTACTGGCGACATGCTACGAATTGGGAGTGAAAGAGGTTTACGCAGTGGGTGGTGCGCAAGCTGTCGCTGCGATGGCCTATGGCACCGATGTGCTGCCTGGCGTCGATAAAATTGTTGGACCTGGAAGTCTCTTTGTTGCTCTCGCTAAGAAATATGTCTATGGCGATGTCGATATCGATTCGATCGCTGGCCCCAGTGAGGTCATCGTCTTAGCAGATACCACGGCCCGACCTGATTTCATCGCCGCCGATATGCTCGCCCAAGCGGAACACTCTCCCGGTTCAAGCCTATTGATCACCTGGGAACCTTCGCTGCTTGATCAGGTCGAATCACAACTCGCCCAGCAGATTGGAAGCCTCGAAAGATCTCAGTTGACGTTAGATTCACTTGTCGAGTTCGGTGCTATGATTCTTGCCAAAGATGAACAGCATGCTTGCGAACTGACCGATCTACTGGCTCCGGAACACCTGCATATCGCAACGAAAAACCCGGAATCACTGAGCGATAATATACGCAATGCGGGCGCGACTTTCCTCGGCAATTACTCTCCGGTTGCTCTGGGCGATTATGCGGCCGGCCCATCGCACGTGCTTCCTACAGGTGGCACCGCTCGCTGGGCCTCTGGTCTCAATGCAAATAGTTTTCTTCGCAGCGGCAGTATCATCGAATACTCGCAACAAGCCTTGAAAGACATCACAGCCGAAATAAGCTTAATCGCTCAATGCGAAGGCCTTACCGCGCACAAGCGTAGCGTCACTATGCGTTCAATAACTTGATCGCAGTTCTTAAATCGATTCAATCCAACATCCTTATACAATCCCAGAGTGACTATAGCGTGGATATCTCGACAACGATCCAAAAGATGATTCGCCCTGCCATCGCAAGGATGACAGCTTACGTTCCAGGGGAACAGCCTCAAGCGGGCAAGTTCATCAAACTCAACACCAACGAGAACCCTTACCCTCCACATCCAGATGTGGCAGAAGCTATCGCTCAAGCAGCACGAGATCGACTGGAACGCTATCCAGATCCACTTGGAACAGCATTTCGTGTTCGCGCCGGTGAAGTACTCGGCTTCGATCCAGACTGGATCCTCTGCGGAAACGGGAGCGATGACATACTGACGATCGTCACGCGCGCACTCGTTGGTGAAGGGGATATTCTTCGCTTACCCTACCCGAGCTATATTCTCTACCGCACGCTCGCTCAGTTGCAAAATGCTAAGTGGGAAGAGGTTCGCTTTCTAGAAAACTTCCAACTCCCAGAAGCTTTCGCGGTCGGTACAGATAGGCTTCGACTTGTCTTTCTTCCCAATCCGAACAGTCCCAGCGGTACAATTCTTTCACCCGCTACAATCGGCGAAATCGCCTCGAAACTTTCCTGCCCTCTTCTGGTCGATGAGGCCTATGCCGATTTTTCCGACACCAACTGCCTCGATCTTGTTCGGCAATTCCCCAATGTTTTCGTCTCTCGCACACTGAGCAAGTCGTATGCTTTAGCGGGTTTGCGATTCGGCTTTTTGGTCGCACATCCTGAGTGGATTCGGGTCTTCCGAAATGTCAAGGACAGTTACAACTGTGATACCCTTGCACTTGCTGGAGCTACCGCAGCCATCAATCGCCAAGATTGGTTGCTCGAAAACCGCGATAGGATCCTCGCCACTCGAGCTCGCATGGAAATTCGGCTTGCTGAACTCGGATTCCAAGTGACACCATCCTCAGCTAACTTTGTATGGTGCACTCGAAAAGATCGACCCGTAAAGCCACTGTACGAGCAATTGAAGTCTCAAAAGGTTTTGGTTCGCTATATGAATTACGAAGGTTGGGGAGACGGCTTGCGAATCAGTGTTGGAACTGATGAGCAAATCGATGCTTCACTTACTGTTTTGGAGAGCCTGCTTTGACCACACCGCGAATTGCATCGATTCAACGTGAAACCGCTGAAACACGAATCAAGCTTCAATTGAATCTTGATGGCACAGGCAAATCCGAAGTGCGAACTGGCGTTGGCTTTCTCGATCATATGCTCGTACTTTTCGCCAAGCATTCACAATTCGATCTTATGGTCGACGCTCATGGCGATCTTGAAGTCGATGCGCATCACACAACGGAAGACGTCGGGATTTGCCTCGGGCAAGCAATGCAGCAAGCGCTCGGAGATAAAAAAGGAATTCGACGTTATGGCCATATCATCTTGCCGATGGAGGAAACTCTGGTCACGGTAGCCGTTGACCTCAGTGGTCGTCACTACATGGTCTTCCAAGCTCCAATACCTGCTCCAAAAATAGGCGAATTCGATAGTGAATTGATTGAAGATTTCTGGCAATCCTTCTCAGCCAATTCACTTTGTAACTTCCATGTGTTACTTCACTATGGTCGCAATAGCCACCATATCGCGGAAGCGATCTTTAAAGGTGCCGCGCGAAGTCTGCGTATGGCGACAGAATTCGATCCTCGACAACAAGGTGTCCCAAGCAGCAAGGGAACCTTATCTACTTGAGTTCGGCTCCTTTCGCTGCTCGATTCATCAAGCCCCATTCCCTCATCGCTGAATCATGGGAAACGGGATCACCGAATCCTCGGCGATAACGAAGACTTGATCGCCACGCGATGGTTCAATGCTTTTGGTTCCTGTGAAAGCACCAAAGGCTGGGAGCACCATTCCCTCGGGAGTAAGCCAAAAGCAAGATAGCTTTCCTCCGACAATCGCTTTGCTCGGGCAACGAACAGCGGGATGGATATGCCCTGCAAGA
>JBEGUT010000460.1:0-4127 GCA_041178745.1 Planctomycetota bacterium
AGGAAAAGAGCTCGGCCCAACCTGATGGTGAGACGAATAAAGAAGTTCAACAAGCCGATCCACAGCCCACGAACGAAGCTAAAGCTTAATCCGTTTGCTGAATGATCGTCATGGTTGGCCCCGCCGCTTGACGCCGTAACGTCCTTTATGATTGAGAGTCTCTCTCGCAAACAGCCGAAGCGTTGGATCACTGAGCGATCCATGACTTTGACTAGAAAAGCTTTAAGAGATAGTTACTGAGCGGGTCGGTTCATCGCTTTGCGAGTTGCCGCTAAGACTTGTTCGCGAACCGTAGTTAGGGTTCCATCAATGAAAGCACCAGCGGCCGCGCGATGCCCACCACCACCAAAACTGCGAGCGAGTTGATTGCAGTCAACATGACAACGACTGCGGAAACTGATCTTAAAGCCCCCTTTGAGTTGCTCGATCATGATGACGGCAATTTTAGTACCGGATATTGCCAACGTTAGATTGATGGCATCTTCAGTATCCGAGGGAAGAGCACCTGTTTCAGAGAAGTCTTCTTTCAGAACATAGGTGTGCATTAACGTTCCATCGAGTTCCGCTTCTGTTCTTGACAAAATCCTACCTCGCAAGCGCACTCGCCCCAAGGTATCGCGTTCATACAAATCGCCGTATATCTCAGCGGGACTCGCTCCGCTATCAACTAGGTCTGCAATGCAACGATAAGTATCGGAAGTAGTCGAAGCAAATCGGAACCAACCGGTATCGGTCGCGATTGCCGCATAAAGAGCAGTTGCCATTGGCCGCTGTATGGTGACTTTCATATGCTGTGCAAAGCGAGTCACCAAATAACCAGTCGCCTCAGCGCTGGTGTCCTTGAAGAACTCCGCCCCCAGATCATCTTCACCAACGTGATGATCGAGAACCAACTTAGCTGCTTTAGTGCGTCGCAAGACATCTGCCATCGGTCCAAGCTGGGCCCAAGCACTTGTATCGAGTACGATGAAACAGTCCGGCTTTAGTTCATCGCATCGAACATGTTCGCCGAGAATTTGAATCGACTCGTATGGATCCAAAAAGGAAAGTCCTGGTGGCGTGTGGTGACCGTTAACGATCACCACTTCTTTTCCCAATTGTTTGAGAATGCCGGCCATCCCCAACTCGCTGCCTAACGCATCGCAGTCCGGTCTGATATGACTGGTCAAGACAAAGCTATGAAATCCGGCGACTCGCTCCGCCAAACGATCCCAGTCGACACTCATGCGCACCATCACAATTCAAAGAAACGATACAGACTTTTCGTACACCGCCGCGATGCAAACAGTTTCTTCGACTGTTGCTTCCATTAAACGCCAACCATGCTGAACGATTGCCGCAAAACGTCAAGAATCAGTGGAGCCGTTACTCCCTAGCGATCGGCTATATAGTACCTGTCGCCCCCGCGATTCACCAGAGACCGACGCCATAGGGAAGCATTTGTAGCGAAAGGAAGTTCCGTTCTCCTTTTAACAGCCCCAATTCTCACCATTCCCGATCAAAACCTTCCAGCACCTCAACCGCTCGCAACGTTCTCGCGAACCCACTGGATATCTCTAACCAACTGCTCTCGAAGCTCCGCAATACCGCTGAATTTGCGAATATCCCGGACTCGATCGCGAAATTCGACGGTTAAATTAGAGCCGTATAAATCTCCCTGAAAATCGAGGATATGAACCTCGATTTTGAATTGGTTCTCACCGAACGATGGATTTGGTCCAATATTCACCGCAGCCCGATGAGCCTTACCATTGGGGAAAGCGACCGCACCGTAGACACCTACCGCCGGAACCAAAGTTTCTGGCATCTCGATATTGGCAGTCGGAAAACCAAGATCACGACCTCGCCGAGCCCCAGTTACCACGGTGCCAGATATTTGATAGGGAGAAGTTAAACACCTATTGGCTCCTACCACATCACCAGCCATTAACAACTCGCGAACCCGACTGCTGGAAACGACCTTTCCTTGGAAATCCGACATCGCAACCACATCGATCTGCACCATATTTTTCCGACACAAATCTTTAAGCGTCTCGATATTTCCTCGACGGTCTTTCCCAAAAAAGAAATTCTCTCCCTCAACAACTCCCTTGGCCCCTAGCCGCTCGATAATGACCTTGCTAAAGAATTCCTCCGCACTCCACTGCAACGTCTCTAAATCGGTCGGATACGCGATGACCCAATCGACGCCCAAGCGACTAAGCAACTCGGCGCGACGAGCAACTGTGGTGAGCTTGGGAGGAGTGAACTGCGGCTTGAGCAGCGAAAGGGGAGAAGGATCGAAGGTTAAAACCACCGCAGGTCCCTGACAGGCTCGCGCTGTCTGAACCAATTGCTCCATCAACACAGCATGGCCCAAATGCACCCCATCAAAATTGCCGATCGCTACCGCCCCCCCGCGCACCTCAGAAGGCAAATGATGAAAGTCGCGAAGCAGCAAATGATGATTCAAAGTCACGCCTAATTTCCGCCCTGGCATTCGATCAACGGTTGGTATTCCAGCGGTTCCAACCGATCGGTTCCCGATTCACTAAAAGTTACAATCTTCTGAACTGGGACCAAACATACAGTGATAATACAAATCATTATAAACCGAAGACTTACTCGTGGGGACGGCGTTTTAAAAAGCGAGTCGCACTAATTCCCCATTCAAAACTCTATCCAGGAATTAACTCAACTCGATATGATTCGTGTTGCTCACGAAAGACCAGTGCCACCCGCGAGACTTAAATCCACATGGAGAACTCATCTCGCGTGATGCACTTTGAAAGCCTCGGGCAAAAAGGCGATCAAGTCGGTAGCCAGCACCGCCGGCCCGCCTAAAGACTTCCTTGCCAGATCGCCAGCCAAGCCGTGCAGAAAAACCCCTAATACCGCGGCCTCAAATGGATCAAGCCGCTGTCCGATCAATGCAGTAATCACCCCGGTAAGCACATCCCCACTCCCGCCGCTTGCCATAGCCGGATTACCGCTGTGATTCTCGTAAAAGCTCTTACCATTGGTGACGAATGTACGATTTCCCTTCAGTACGAGCACGCCACCAAAACACTTTGCCAATTCAGCTGCCGCTCGGCACTGGCCGGTTCGATCCGAGCTAGGAACCCCGGACAATCTTTGCATTTCACCAGGATGCGGCGTCAATATGCGCGGGGCAGGGGAGGGGAGTTCGTGCCACGTTCGATGGACAGAGAGATTATTGAGCCCATCCGCATCTAAGACCAGCGGCCTAGTCAACTGAGTGAAAAGCGATGAAGTCAGCTCACTCAAATCATCCGACCGCCCCAAGCCGGGCCCCAGAGCGAACACCGTCGCTTTGTCACTCCACTTCATGATCGCCGAGAAACTCTCGCCCGAAATCCTCCCAGGATCTTGATCGGGCAAAGGTGCAACCATGTAGACCGGACAGTAGCCGGCAACCGTTTCCACACATCGCTCAGGAACTGCTACCGTTGCTAAACCAATCCCACCGCGCAAAGCCGCTTGAGCCGACAGCGAAATCGCCCCAGCCATCCCACGGCTTCCTCCAATCAATAACGCATGACCATAATCTCCTTTATGGCCTTCGCTCTCCCTCTTAGCTAACTTCGGCAACTCACGCAGCTGATCCATAGATCATTGATTCCACATTTAGTTATTCTCGCGCGACTGCGCACTTCACTACAACGCTGTTCGGAAATCCTAAGCGAAATTGGAATCACGAAGACCTGCGATCGATACGATGGCAAATCAAACCAGCAACATAGCCCCCTTTGAATCCACCATCAACATTCACCGTTGTCACACCTGCAGCGCAGCTGGTCAGCATGGATAGCATGGTTGTTATCCCGGAGAGATTCGCTCCATAACCAATGCTCGTGGGCACCGCGATCACCGGTACCGAAACCAGCCCCCCAGCTACGCTCGCCAATGCTCCCTCCATTCCCGCAACCACGACCACGACATCGGCGCGACGAAGCTCTTCTAAACGAGCGAGCAATCGATAAGGCCCAGCTACGCCACAGTCGATCATCATGAAACTCGGTATGCCCATCCACGCCAATGTTTGACTTGCTTCCAAAGCGACCGGCAGATCGGTCGTTCCCGCAGCAGCGATCGCCACTGTCGCTTTCGATGACTTGCCAGAATAA
>JBEGUT010000461.1:0-4127 GCA_041178745.1 Planctomycetota bacterium
TTCATTGGTCCAGTCGGCTGGCGTTGTGCTTGTAGAGAAATCTATTCCATCAGGGAGCAGAACGGCATGCTTGGCCACATCCTTAGCTGCATCGAGGTACTTTGTTACCAGGGCAGGGGACATAACGAGGGCATTGCCCGTGTTGGTGAATCCTTCACCGGCGGCGCCATCGACAGGAAATTCGCGAGCCGGATCGAGCGTGGTAACGCCGGTGAGATCGCGGAGTGTGTAAGTGTATTGTGAGTTGCTTAATCTTCTCAGGACAACCGGGCCCGGATCGCCGGAAGTTTTTTCTGCTTCTTGAGCGAGGAACTCATCGATCCATTTTATCAACTGTTGATTTTCAGAATCCGACGGTTGTAAAGCGTCTTTCGGGGGCATCTGATCGGTCTTAACCACTTCTTCGATGCGTTGCCACAATTCGGGGTGTCGTTTCAGTTCGGAAGCAGCGTCTTTTTCGTAAGCGGTGAGATCTATCTCAGCTTCAGCGACTGTGGTGCCGTGGCATTCAAGGCAATACTTTGCCAGCAGCGGATAGACATCGCGGCTGAAGCGATCTTGGGGTTCGGTCGAACGTAATGGATTGACCAAAAGGGATACGGCCAGAATTGTTAATATGCTCTGGCAGGCAAGTCGCGATTTACTGAGAGAAGACCGTGGATAGCATCGCAAGATGTGCATAAACCAATATTCCATCCGCCGCCTGTCACGGCAGTTTACAGCTTAGAGGATAGGAGACCGATTGAGGAACAAAAATCCGAACCAAAAATTAGGAGGGACTGGTCATGAAAGGGTGGGAAAAATGAGGCTCGGATAGTATAGCGATCGTACTGCCTAAAGGGGGGCAGTGTCAAGTTTTTACCTGCCTATGCAGGGTGGATAGTAGAGTATCGATGCACTCGATTTCAGTCGAATTAGGGTTCTTAAAATGCGCAAACAAGGCACGTTGAAATATATCCACTTTGCGTGAAACGTTGATTGACGGTGAGATAACTAGGTAGTTGTCAGACTTTGGCATGGCGGAATGCGTATGAAGGCTGACTGTTCCTGAGCTTACGGTTTGACGCTCGGCAGTTAGCGGTAATTCCCTAAGGTTTTGTCCTAGGTTTCTGTTGAGTCTTACCGTTGAACTAGCGGTCTTAGGGAAGTGGCGGTATGTTATGACTCATCAATTGCCGCCTAATTATTTGCTTGGGGTACAGCGATCCTTCCATGTCTGACGAGTCAATTAACGAGGAGAAATCCTTTCCAAAAAATCAGGGTCAAGGTTCCGCTGGCAGCATTACCTATCCGCTTGATCCACAGATCCAGCGAGAAGTGGCGCGGCGACGAACATTTGCGATTATTTCTCACCCTGACGCTGGTAAAACAACTCTTACGGAAAAGCTGCTTCTGTACGGTGGCTGCATCGATGTAGCGGGTGCGGTGCGAGGTCGTAAGACACAGCGGGCTGCGACAAGCGATTGGATGGAGCTCGAAAAACAGCGTGGTATTTCGGTCAGTTCCACGGTGTTGACGTTCGAGTATCACGGTGTCCAAGTGAATTTATTGGACACGCCAGGTCACCATGACTTCAGCGAAGACACGTATCGTACGTTGATGGCTGCTGATGCCGCCGTGATGGTGATTGATGCGGCGAAGGGTGTGGAAACGCAGACCGAAAAATTGTTTCGCGTTTGCGCGTTGAGAAAGATACCGGTCTTAACGTTTGTCAACAAAGTGGATCGTCCTGGTCGCGAGCCATTGGAGTTGCTGTCGGAGATCGAAGCGAAGCTTGGTATTGAGCCGGTAGCGCGTTATTGGCCGCTTGGGTCGGGACTTGATTTTCGCGGATTGATTGATTTGCAAACTCGCGATGTGCATTTGTTTGAGGGTCGGGTCGGCGATCGTCGAGTGCCGTATCGAACGGTTCCGCTGGATAGTTTGACGGCAGATCAATTGCGAGAGAATCTTTTGCAGCAAGCACGAGATGAAGTTGATTTGATTACGACAGCGGGTGGAACCTTTGATGTCGCTCGCTATCGCAAAGGGGAGTTGTCGCCAGTTTACTTCGGTAGTGCATTAGCCAACTGGGGCATCGAGCATTTTCTTGATGGCTTTTTGCAACTCTGTCCACCTCCTGGTCCGCGTTTTAGCGATCAGGGATGGATTGAACCGGCGCGATCGCAGTTCACTGGGTTTGTGTTCAAGATCCAGGCTAATCTTGATCCTCGCCATCGCGACCGCGTAGCCTTCGTACGAATTTGTTCGGGTCGTTTCGAAAGAGAGATGGAAATTACTCATCCACGAAGTGGTGAGAAACTGAAGTTGCGCCGCGCACATAAAGTGTTTGGACAGGAACGTGAGACGATGGATGAAGCCTACCCGGGCGATATCATCGGCTTGGTGAACCCTGGCGAGTTCCGTTTGGGCGATACAGTGTGTGTCGGCAAACCTGTTAATTTTGAACCGTTGCCGCAATTCTCTCCCGAGTTTTTTGCGGTGTTACGATGTAAAGAAACGATTCGCCGCAAGCAATTCGGGCGAGGCCTAGAGCAATTGATCGAAGAGGGGGCGATCCAGATGTTCTTGGATTTGCGATCGACGCGTCGAGAGCCAATTTTGGCAGCCGTGGGTGAGTTGCAATTCGATGTAGTGCGATTTCGACTGGAAAGCGAATACAGCACGCAGACCGATATCGAATGGATGCCGCTGAAGCTTGCTCGTTGGGTCAATTGCGATGAGAAACAGATTCTTGAGTTGAAGCTACCTTATTCGGCAAAGATCGTGCGCGACCAGTTTGGTCATCACGCCGTTTTATTCAATTCGACGTGGGATGCCGATTATGCCGTGCGCGAGAATCCCGAGTTTCGATTCGATGCGATACGAGTTGGTACCGCCGAAGAGATCGCTTCGCAAGGGACGAACGTTGGAAAGGTTCCATTTACCTTTTAGGCAACAGGTTGGATGATTCTATGTCGTTCAATCGAACTTCGTTTCGAGCCTGTCTAAGATACCCTCTCTCATAAAAGTAAGCGATTGTGGGGGAACTAGATCCATTTTCGACGATAAAAGAGAAATAGAAGGCCGAAGCCGATAGCAGCCATCGCACCCATGATCAATGGGTATCCAAAGGGCCAACTGAGTTCAGGCATATTCATCGGATATCGGGTGTCGAAGTTCATGCCATAAACCCCCGCAATGAAGCTGAGGGGAATGAATATCGTCGAGATGATGGTTAGAACTTTCATGACTTCATTCATTCGGTTGCTGACCGAACTCATGTAGAAGTCGCGAAGGTCGGCGGTTAGTTCGCGATAGGTATCGACGTGATCCATCAGTTGAATGACGTGATCGTAGCAGTCTCGCAAAAAGACCCTTGTTTCCGGTTGGAACAGTGGATGGTCATCGCGAATCAATTCGTTGAGCATTTCGCGATGAGGTCGAATATTGCGACGAATGGCTAGCAGTTGACTGCGTATATCATGGATCATCTCCATATGACTTTGCGATGGGTTGCCCATGATTTCCCCATCGGCATTGTCCACTTGTTCTGAGATCTTATCGAGGACAGGAAAGTAGCTGTCGACGATGGAGTCGAGCAGCATGTAGCAGAGGAAGTCGGCGCCGCTGTTTCGGATTCGTCCCCTTCCTTGACGCAGTCGTGTGCGCAATGGTTCCCAACAATCGCCAGGGCGTTCTTGAAAGCTGACAAGCAAACCCTTTTGAACAAACATGCTGATTTGTTCGGAAGTGAATTCGTCATTGGATTCGAGCATTCTCGCGACGACGAAAACGTAGTCTTCGTAGGGATCGGCTTTGGAGCGTTGATGGACGTTGACGACATCCTCCATGGCAAGAGGATGGAGATTGAGTGATTGTGATATTTCGTCGAGTATCTCGCGACTACCCAAACCGACGATATCGATCCATACGACCGAATGAGTGCTGCGCAAAGTCTGTATGTCACTGATTTTCATTAGTTGTTGCTCATGAAAATTGGTAGGACTGTAGGCGATCACTCGCATCGTAGTTGCGGGGGAGGCTGGATCGATTTGCAGAGTACCCGGTGGCGTATTCGCTACCGCGCGTCGTCTCATGTGTCGAAGTTTGCGACGATTGGTGCGAGAAGCTTTGGAGCTAGCCAT
>JBEGUT010000462.1:0-4119 GCA_041178745.1 Planctomycetota bacterium
TTGAGCATTTTTCTAAACCAAGAATTTGCGTCATCGCGTTCCCACTCTGCCTTGATTCCCAAATCTTTATTGGCAAAATCACCAGCAACATCTTTTTCACTCTTTCGCCGCAGTCGCACGTCCGAGTTGAGCTCCATCATCTTTTCATTCGAGAGGCTATTTTCCAATTGATTCAATGCGGAGGCCACCGCAGGAAATCGTTGCTGTAAATCATCTCGGTAAAGCACGACCGCGAAATACTTTGGAAAGAACTGCCGATTATCTTGCAGAACTTTTAATTGATAAAAATCGATTTCTGCATCAGTCGAATAAACATCGGTAATATCTAGTGAACCATGACTCAATCCCCGGCACGCCATCACATGATCCAGCCCTGTAATACTCTCGTGCTTGAGTTGATACTTTGCTTGTAAGCCTGGCCAACCATCGACTCGATCCAAAAACTCATCGCTGAAACCGAATCTTAGATCGAGATGTTGGTTCAAATCATCAATCGTTTCGAGCTTCAGTTGCTCAGCGAGTTTTCGAGGAACGCCGAGAGCATAGGTATTATTGAAACCAAGATGAGGAGTCATGCTCACGGAATACTCTTTCAACTTCTCGCGCAGATCCTGTTCGTCCGCGCTGCTAGATGCGTTTAAAATCTCTTCGCGCAGCGTACCGGTGTACTCGACGTACATATCGATCTCACCAGACTGCAGAGCTTTCCAGAGTACCTGCGTTCCGCCAAGTTCAGCACGATGTTCCGCTTTCGCACCCGAGGCGCGAGCGACATGACTTAATAGCTCACCAAGAATGACCGATTCAGTGAACGCTTTAGAACCGACAAGAACCTTGTCATCATCGGCATGAAGTGGACGAGATAGAATAACCATGCTCGAGAGCAGGCCTACGATTGCGATGAAGCGGGTTGCTGGTTGAAATTTCGGTAACATCATCACACCTTAAAGTCAGGCAAACGCTGGGCCCGCAAGAATGAAGTGACAAAAGGACTCGCTGGTTCGGTCGCCATCTGCTGAAGCGTCCCTTGCTGTAAGATACGACCCGCGTAGAGTAGACAGATACTGTCACCAAAAAACTCGGCCTCACCTAAATCATGAGTAACCATCACGACAGTCTTTTGTAAGGAGCGAAAAATATTTCGAAGATCTTCCTGCAGTTCATATCGCACCATGGGATCCAGTGCTCCCATCGGTTCGTCCAGCAGAACTGCGTCGGGATTCAGCATCAAGGCTCGCATGATTCCCACGCGTTGCCTTTGGCCACCTGAAATTTGTTGTGGAAATTTGCTCAATGTTTCAGCGGGAAGTCGTGTTAGCTCGCGCAGTTCCTCAATGCGAGCGGTTATCGCACTTTGCTCCCATTGCAACTGATTAGGGAGTAAGCTGAGATTGGCCACCACCGATAAATGAGGAAAGAGCCCACCATCTTGAATGACATACCCCATTTTCATTCGCTGCCGCTGCAAATTTTCTGCACAGAAGGCTTCTCCTGCGAAGCGAATGGTACCTGTATCAGGCTTCAGTAGTCCGATAAGCATACGGAGCAACGTGCTCTTACCACAACCGCTGGGACCGATTAACACGGTGGTCGATCCAGTAGGAATTTTCAACGAAGTCGGATGGAGAACTTGCAATGATCCGAACGACTTCGAAATATCTTCTAATTCAAACATGGTCAAATTCCGCAGGCCATAATTTTCAATTGGTTCATTGGGCGACTTTACTTCATAGTTGATCCAAAAGCGATTGAACTTGGAGTCGCAGGGAATCGGAGAGTTCCTCTGGAGAAGGAGCGTTTCCTTTGGAGGATGATACTGGCACAGGATCACCGAAGTCGACAATCACTTTACGATTT
The DNA here is from genome assembly GCA_041178745.1 of Planctomycetota bacterium. Taxonomy (GTDB): domain Bacteria; phylum Planctomycetota; class Planctomycetia; order Pirellulales; family Pirellulaceae; genus JAFLCP01. The sequence goes on from JBEGUT010000462.1 coordinate 1,858, forward strand.
CCTCGTACGGTAGGATAAGTAACTCCCAGCAAATCTTCCTCCAGCTTATCAACGGTTTCCGCGATACGTTCCGGAGTCGGATTAGTCACTAGATAATTGCCTGGGTAACTGTAAAGCTGGGTCGCCAAGAACATTCGATCCAAGGTCTGTTGCAATTCGCGTTCTTGTTCGATCGAGAGTGGACCATTTTTAGTCACCGCAATGGAGCGGCGTCGAATCTCTGCAATTCGATCTGAGGGTAGATGGCCAATGTTCTTGATGCCTAAGGTCGCTTCATAATTTTCGAGTATCGTTAGTAGAAATTTCTTGATGCGCTCGGGAAGCTCTCCACTTTGTACCAAACCGAGAATTTCAAATTCCTTCAGACCTAGAGCAGCAGAAGCAACGCGTACGATACGATCGACAACAGGCATCGTGGTAGATGGATTCCAGAGTAACCGTTGTTCGAGTTTTGTTAAGGTCGGCAAGACGCCAGGAAGTGGGTCTTCTAAGTACTTTGCTTTGATGGCGACAGGGATAATACTGAGCGGACGCTTGGATCGACGAGCTGCCGAGATAGCAATTGCCGCCGCACCTTCTCGAAAAGGGGTGACATGATCGTTCGTGTGGTAGATATCACCCTCAGGGAAAATCACGAGCGGCTCTTTTCGGTTTTGCAGAATATCGTTGGCTACTTTAAAAGACTCCGTGTCGATTCCTTCGCGATTGACGCTGAAGCAACCATTCTTCTGCATGACCCACTGCTGCCATGGGGTGGATACTCCGAAGACTTGCCAAGCCGTCATGAAGTAGAAGGGGACATCGAGTTGATCAGCTGCGTGGAGCAGGCAATACGAATCGAAATGGAATGAATGATTGGGGGTTAGCAGAATGCCCTGGTCTTGATCGAGGCTACGGGCGAGCTTATCGGTATTGCGAATTTCAACTTCAACAATCTTCTGCTTGGCAAGGTCGCGATTGCGAAAGTACCGAAATATCTTGAAGATGGGCCTGGATAACTTTGGGGCCCAGAATTTCGGAGGTGTCCGATAAGGTTGCGAATTCATATGACACCTTCAGTAATAAATCCCTCTCTGCAGGCTAAAGATACCAATTACCAAATTGCGTGGCGCCGGAAAATAGATTTTTTGTCCTTCCTAGCTCCCCGAATTTCACTTCTCCACCCTAAGTCGTTGGTTCCATAGCCATTTATGCCATTCGATTGCTGGCACGATCAGGATTGCAACGCAAATAGCTATTAACCATGACGAAACGGAAAGGGGGCGAGTGCCTAGAATATCCTGAAGGAATGGAAGGTACATGGCAAGCACATGGACCAGTAAGGCGATAATGGTTCCGTAGAAAAGGATCGGGCTGCGGAGTGGCGATAGGGCAAAAGCCGACTTAGTTTCCGAACGGCAATTCCCAATGTGAAAGTTTTCAAACAGAACCATTACCAGTAACAGGAGGTTTCGTGCATCTTCAGTTTTCCAACCTGCTTGAAGGCTAAGGTGATAGACCAGAAAGCCTCCCCCACCAACGACCACAACTGTTACGAGTAATCGTTCCAACATCAAGCGATTGAAAATCGATTCGTTGGGTGGACGCGGTTGATGTCGTAAGCTATCTCCTTCGCCCGGCTCAAACGCCAATGCGATACTCTGAATCCCATCGGTCACCAAATTAAGCCAGAGCAATTGAACAGGCAGCAGCGGAATCGGATGTCCGAGAATCACCGAGAGCAGCACCATTAGTAACTCAGCTGCACCGAGCGAAAGGAGAAGATAGGTGACTTTGCGAATATTGTCGTATGCGATACGACCTTCTTCGATTCCTGCCACGATCGATTTGAAATCATCATCGCCTAGTACGAGTTCCGCTGCTTCGCGCGCAATATCTGTTCCCGATTTGCCCATCGCAACGCCGATGTTGGCTGCTCGCAGCGCGGGTGCATCATTGACTCCATCTCCAGTCACAGCAACAAAGTGCCCTGCGTCGCGAGCTGCATTGACGATTTGCAACTTCTGTTTCGGTGTGACTCGAGCGAAAACACGGATCCGATTGATCATCTCCGCTAATTCTTCAGGGGACTTTCCTTCGATTTGATCAGCTGTCATCACTTGATCATCGGATTGTACAAGTCCGAGATCGCGCGCGATTGCTAACGCCGTGATTTTGTGATCGCCTGTGATCATCATCACTTTCACACCTGCCGCTTGGCATTCAGCAATCGACTGTGCGACATCAGGGCGAAGCGGATCGATCATACCGAGAAAGCCTAGT
>JBEGUT010000463.1:0-4114 GCA_041178745.1 Planctomycetota bacterium
TTGCAGTACCAGCTTTAAGCCTGGTTGAACCGGCGAGCACTTCAGGACCTACGACAACATCAATCGAGATATCAACAAAGCTGCTTAACTCCGACGGTTGATTACAACTGAAACCGATCGTCGCGCAGCCTATTGCACGCGCGAAACGTACCGCAGCAAGCACATACGGAGTGCGGCCACTAGTAGCGATTCCCATCACGACATCGTTTTTCCGCAAGCCGAAAGTCTTCAAATCAGACTCAGCTTCATCACTGCGATCTTCGGCTCCCTCGATTGCGTTGGTCAGTGCCGAAGGACCACCAGCAATGATACCTCGAACCAGCTCCGGTGGAGTGCTGAAAGTCGGTGGACATTCGCTTGCGTCCAAAACACCCAGACGGCCGCTTGTGCCGGCACCTACATAAACCAAGCGACCACCTAAGCGAAGTTGCTGGGTGACCAGCGTGATTGCCTTTGCAATCGCTTCTCGTTGTAAGCCTACCGCGACAGCAACTTTCGCATCTTCACGATTCATCAAATCCACGATTTCCAGCGGAGAAAGCTGATCGAGATTGGCACTTTCTGGTAGGAATCCTTCGGTCGTTAGTCGTTCAAGCATAGATATTAGAGAAATAATACGTAGAAGTGATGTAAAGATCGGTGCCCGAATCCCTCGGCTTCATTGCGGCATGGCGCCGTCCTAGTTTACACTGTTGCCTCGTTCACTGTCATGACACCTAATGAGCATTCGCGATACGTAGTGGGGTAGGACCATGCCCGGTTCGGCAATCTCTTTGGTCGATGGAGCGATCATCGGAATCTACCTTGTTATGACCTTAATGCTAGGTTTCTGGCTGACGAAAGAGACCAATACACTCAGCGACTACTTAGTTGGAGGCCGGAGTTTACCTTGGTATGCGGTACTGGGTTCTATCATCGCAACCGAAACCAGCGCGGTATCTTTTTTGAGTGTTCCAGGACTCGTCTACGCTACGACTGGAAATATGAAGTTCCTGCAACTCGCGCTTGGCTTCATCCTCGGAAGATGGATCGCAGCGTATTGGTTGCTTCCTAGTTTCTTTGAAGGAAGTCGTTTTTCCGCTTATGAGGTTTTGCGAGAACGGTTCGGTGGCTCAGCGCAGAAAATGGCATCGATCCTTTTTCTAATCACTCGCACTGTGGCGGATGGATTGCGACTGTATCTGACAGCCATCGTCATATCGGAAATGCTTTCTTGCAGTATGACTCTTGGGATTCTAGTAATGGCCACTGTTACTGTCATTTACTCTGCCTCCGGTGGTATCAAGTCAATTATCTGGAATGATTGCCTACAATTAATTATCTATCTGCTCGGTGCGGTCTTAGCCCTCGGACTGATCATCCGAAGTTGCGAGGGATCATTCGGTGACTGGCTTTGGAAAGCACAAGAATCTGGAAAGTTTGATTGGCTGGATCTGACCCCTTCCTGGCAAACGGAAAACCTATGGGCCGGCTTACTAGGTGGAGCTTTTCTCAGCTTGGCAACTCATGGCACTGATCAGATGATGGTGCAGCGCTATCTCAGTGCTCGATCACTGAAAGACGCTCGCATCGCATTGCTACTTAGCGGCCCGTGCGTTTTAATTCAGTTCATGCTTTTCCTGCTGGTCGGCGTAGCGCTGTGGGCCTACTACCAATCGCATCCCATCGAACAAACTCTAAAGAACGATCAAGTCTTCGCCCACTTTATTGTTCACGTAATGCCAGTCGGTATGTCGGGTTTAACTTTGGCAGCGGTACTCAGTGTCGCGATGTCAACGATTTCAAGTTCTGTTGGAAGTAGTGCGTCAACCTTTGTGACGGATTTATGGTTAGGAGGATCACAGGTTGCGAAAGATGAGGCATCGATGACTTGGTTGTGCCGTGTTGCTACGGTTGGCTTTGGCCTCCTCCAGGCTGTCGTCGCCCTCGCGGTCGCTTGGTTACCAGTCCTTCAAGTGCAGTCCGTGATCAACCAAGTCCTGACCCTCTCTGGCTTCGCATCCGGTATCGTGCTGGGAATATTCTTGCTTACAATCAGCCGTCGAAAGATTAGCGCTCCAACATTAACCGTTGCTATGATTTCGGCGGTCGCCTTAACTAGCCTACTGGTATTCGCTCCTAAAGACAGCCACTTTAAGATTGTAGGCACGTTAGCCGCATTTACGACCGCGACGGTCACTGTGATCGCCGCCACAGCAATTCAATCGCTAGCCAATCGAATGAAGTTTCCCCACGCCTAGCGATCTACAATACCCTAAAACCGTTTAACAAAATGCCCGGGAATCACGATATGAATTCAGTAGATGAAAAATGGATATCGATGGAACACCGAGTCCAAACGATCAGCCTTATGATTATTGCCGCGGCGACAGTAGGCTTAATTCTCTACTGGCTTCGCCCCGTGTTACTTCCGTTTATCCTCGCACTCTTCTTTACGGTCGGCCTGACTCCCATTTTCGATTGGTTTCAAGCCACTCTACGAGTTTCCCGTTTGACGGCTGTCGCCGTCACCTTTGTCTGCGGCTTGATTATGACTGTCCTTCTGTGGCTGGTACTTTGGCTGTCGATTGCATCGCTACTTGAAGATTCATCCACTTACAACAAGAGATTCAGCGAGATCGCTGCGACACTCACGCAATGGTTACCAGACGACAATGAAGACTTTACAGCCAAAGAAGCTAACGAGTCCAAAAAGCCCGCAAGTCTAGCTCCCCAAGTCGAAGCTGCGAATCTGGAAACCGATGCGTCCAATCCTGATCTGCTAACAGATGCAGAAATCCTCGAACACGAGGTTCACCAAGATCCTGCTAAGACTCCTCGCGCTAATAAGATGGCCAAGTACACTGGCCAATACCTTAACCATGCTATCGGTCAACTCTACAACAGTCTGTCTCACCTTTTAGGCATGACGGTTATGGTGAGCATCTTTATGTTTTTCTTGTTGCTCGGTAACACTTCCCAAAACGTTCATCAACATCCTGCTTGGCGCGAGATCGAAGAGAAGATCCGCAACTATATCGTGACGAAAACCGTCATTTCGTTTTTTACAGGAGTCATCTTTGGCGTTGTACTTTGGTTCTACGGGATTCCGCTGGCAGTCGTCTTTGCCCTGCTCGCCTTTCTTTTGAACTTTATCCCTAACATCGGTCCGCTGATCTCTATTGTATTGCCTATTCCTATGATTTTCTTCGATCCAAATCTTTCTATTTTTTCGATGGCTTTCGCGTTGATCATCATCAGTGTCATTCACTTCATTAGTGGGAATATCATCGAAACAAAAATTATGGGGGATTCGTTTGAACTACATCCTATCGCTATCCTAATCACGCTGATGTTTTGGGGGATGTTATGGGGCTTACCAGGTATGTTCCTAGCTGTACCGCTCACAGCAGCTGCGAAAATCCTGCTCGAGAAATTTGAATTGACGCACCCTCTTTCGGACTTGCTTGAGGGTAAATGGCCAACTCAAGTTGCAAAGACAACCGATTAAGATTTGGGCGTTACATTGCGAAGTGAACTCGCTTTGTCATCAAGCTTCACTCGGGAAGTTTAGTCAGCCAATCCTTCAGAATCGCCGCAGGAATTGTTTTCTTTTTCTCTAGCTCTTCGGGAGTTTCACCCCAGTAAAAGCTAATCCAGCCGTCGATTAGATCGCGATTGGCTTTAAGAAAATCCTTTTGCTCAGAAATCGTGCAACGCAGCGGAAAACATTCCTCAATGACGATTGGCTTACCAACTTGAAATCCCTTTAAAGTTTCTTGATCCCTAGCAGCTTTACCCGATTCAGGGTACAGGTGCACGGACATAAAGTCGACTTCCGAAGCAATCTTCTCTGGCACAAAGCCGCTGGTTAAGCCCGGACGATTCAGACTCCAGTCCACGAGTCCAACGGTTATCAGGTGCTGCGAGTCGACTTGGCGAATCGCTGATGCCAGTTTCTTAATCCAAGCTTTAGCAATTTCTGTGCGATCCCGGCCCGCTTGATCTAGGGTGATGAATTGCACGAAATGTTTATCTCCAAAGGGAGGCCCTAGCCAATCGCCATCGCTCCGTTTCCCACCTGGCACGACCGGTTCATTCATCAAGTCCCAACAAAAAATTGCAGGTGATAACT
>JBEGUT010000464.1:0-4113 GCA_041178745.1 Planctomycetota bacterium
TCGATCTTATAGAGAAGTTGGTTTTCGGCGATGGTCGATCCATCTTCAAATTCGACGGACTTAATAAAACCGGAGACACGAGCCCGTACCTCGACGGTTTCAGAGGCTTCAGTGCGGCCGATGAACTCATCGAAATCGACGGTCTCTAGTTCAATTGCCTGAATCGGAACAACCTTAACTGAACCGGTGGATTTCTGTGGCAGCGCCATTGGCGATCGACTGCATGAGATGCTTCCCAAAATCAACAGCAGAGCAAATGAAAAAGTAATCGGTTTCAGGGGGTTCGGCAAAGCTATATGACTTGGCTTATTCATAGGATAAATGTGAGCAGTGAGTGGGAGGCCAACGACGGTGTAGATGAACCGAATCGATCCAGGAGTTGGTCAAATAGGATCCAGAGATCTGAGCGCGAGAATATACCAGAATCCGTATTCCGTGTAAAAAGATGCCCGGGTTCCTGGGTAAACCTCGATTTGGGTAACTTGTCAAAGGGGATTATTTGTTGGACACTCACAGAGTCGTTAAGAGGTAGCGTTGTGTGGTGAAGACGACGGTGAGGTTTTACACCGAGACTGAGGTTTTGCTGGTTCTGAGTCTGGGATTATCTTCAACGAGAATTGACGATGATTTCTGTGTGATCATAAAGGGTTGGGAAAAGAGCCGTTGCCGAGATCGGTTCGGTTGTAGCGTCGATGGTCAATCTTCAACTCCCGGGTTTCCAACACTAAGTAAGTTTCGATGCGTTAAATATAGACAGATAGGTTTAGAAAATTTTTAATTGAGGTTATCCGATGGGATTTGTCGCTTACAGAAAAGCGTGTTTCTCGCTGTTGCTAGGTTTGGGAGGTGTGTCACTCTGTCCAATTGGAGAGGTTGCAGCGCAGCAGTCGACTTCGATTCGCACTTTTACCAAGACGTTTAACAGTGGTGAGGAAGGGAATGGAAGAAATACAGGGACACTTAAGTCGGGTATTGATAAATCAGGATTTGACCCCAAGGTGAAGCCGGAAGAGGATTTCTTCTTGAGCGTCAATGGGAAATGGTTAGCCGACACGAAGATACCGGACGATCGCGCTGATTATGGGTCTTTTTCGATCCTGGACGATCGCACTCAGGAGCAGATCAAAGGGATTATCGAGGCTGCTGCCTCCGAAGAAAATGCAAAGAACGATGGGCCGGCTAAGCAAGTTGGTGCGTTATACCAATCCTTCACCAACACGGAATTGCGAAATCAACTTGGTGTTAAGCCGATCGCAGATATTATCCAAGAGATCAATCAACTTGAAAGCAAGGGTGGTCTAGGAGCTCTCCTAGGGCGATTTGGACGAATGGGTGTCGAGCATGTGATCAGTTATGGAGTGGAACCTGATGCGCGAGACTCAGAGAATTACATCGTTTACTTGGGGCAGTCAGGTATCACTTTGCCAGATCGCGACTACTACCTGGTCGATGAGCCACGGTACAAAGAGGTTCGGGCCGAGTTTGTGAAGTATGTTAGCACGCTGCTTAGTGCAGTAGGCTATGCGGATCCACAGGGTGCTGCAAATCGAATCTTAGAGATGGAGACGGCAATTGCAAAAGTTCAATGGACCAACGTAGAGAATCGCGACCCGATCAAGACCTATAACAAGATGACTGCCGAGGAATTGTCCGAAAAGCTTTCTGGAGTTCCTTGGAAAGATTTGGTTACTGCGGCTGGTTTCGATCAGCAAAAGTTTTTTATTGTTCAGCAGCCAAGTTTCATCGAAGCTGTTAACAAAATGGTAGCCGATGTTGAATTAAACACTTGGAAGGAATACCTGCTATTCCATGCGATTGACAGCTCGGCGGGTCTACTGAGCGAAGAGATCGAGAAGATACATTTTGGTTTCCACGAAACGGTAATCAGTGGAGTTGCAGAGCAATTGCCGCTGTGGAAACGAGGCGTTGAGCTTTGCAACGGTTTGTTGGGAATGGTAGTTGGCAAGCTGTATGTCGAAAAGCATTTCTCGCCCAAGGCTAAAGAACGTATGCAGCAGTTGGTGGAGAATCTAACGCGCGCCTTCGGTGAGCGGATTGATGGATTGGAATGGATGGGAAAGGCGACCAAGGTCGCTGCGCATGACAAGTTGAAGCAGTTTACGACCAAGATTGGCTATCCCGACAAATGGAAAGACTACTCGTCAGTTGAGATCAAGGCTGATGATTTGGTAGGCAACGTTCGGCGAGTTGTTGAGTTTGAATACAACTATGCTTTGAAAAAGTTGGGCGGACCAGTAGATCGAAGCGAATGGTTCATGACACCTCAGACGATCAATGCGTATTACAACCCTCTGGGAAATGAAATCGTTTTCCCAGCCGCCATATTGCAGCCACCATTTTTCAATCTCGAAGCGGATGACGCAGTGAACTATGGTTCCATCGGAGCTGTGATTGGACATGAGATCAGTCATGGCTTTGATGATATGGGGCGTCGCTTTGATGGAAAAGGGAATCTGCGGAATTGGTGGAGTCAAGAAGATATCGCGGAGTTCGAGAAACGTTCGACTCAACTGATCAAGCAGTACTCGGCCTACAAACCATTCGCTGACATGAACATTAACGGCGAGTTGACTTTAGGTGAGAATATCGGTGATTTGGGTGGCTTGAGTGTTGCCTACACAGGTTACAAGTTGTCGTTGGGTGGTAAGGAAGCACCGGTGATCGATGGTTTAACGGGCGATCAACGATTTTTCTACGGCTGGAGCCAGATCTGGCGAAGGAAGTATCGTGAGCAAGAACTGAAGCGACGATTGCTGGTTGATCCTCATTCACCGAGCCGATATCGAGTTATTGGAATCGTGTCGAATATGGATGCCTTCTATGAGGCTTTCGATATCAAGCCGGGATCAGCGATGTATATCGCTCCAGAGAACCGAGTACGGATTTGGTAGTCAAAAGCTGTTGAATCAGAAAACGAAAAATTCTGGGCTCTTTGTTGGAGTCGGAATTAACAAACTAGTCCTCAAGAAGGCGAGGTGGCAGAAGTGCTGCCTCGCCTTTTCTATTGGGGAGGTCAGTGAGAGATTACTTCGAGCAAATTGTGGTTTCTCGTTTTATTCCTCGGGATTAGGTTGTAATTCAAAATCAACTTCCTAAACTTGTGGAAAGCTTGTCGACAGCGGTAGGGCCTGCTGTTTTAATCTTTTGTTGCGACAACGTTCGTTGGTTTCAGGTTCGTTCTCCCTCGGAGATAATCGGTTACCGGTTAAACGTTTAGCTCTTATTTTGATCTTCTTCCGCGACATTTTCCCTCTGAAAACTGCTCGATGATACAGATGGCCTCACAAAGAATTTGCGAGTCAAGAGTTGGCTTGAATTGGGTTTCGTGCCTAGCTTATCAGATCGCCATGTGTTTTGCCGCTGCTTGGGTGGTCTTAGTGGTATCGGGTAGTTCGCTATTAGCTTGGCAATCTGGTGTGGATGCGACTGCTTCGAGTTCTGTTGTGCTTTCGCAGGATGCTGGATCGAGTCGTTCTTCGAATACGGATCAGGGAAATGGGGCTGTTGGAAGTGGTTCGTCGGGAGAGGATTCGCAGGCTCTGCCCATTGAGGCTATAAGGGGTGAATCTCTTGGAGTCGCGACGGCAGAGCGGCCGCAAATAGCTGGTGATCCAACGTTTCGCCCCAAACCGATCATTGAATCAGCGGAAGCGGTCCCATTTCGTTTAGTGTCTTTCACTGAAGCACCACACAATCGAGCACGAGCGGGAAGGCTGTTTGTTCTGCGCGGTAATGTTGAGAATCGTCAAGATAAACGCGATGTAGTTACTGTTGTCTGTTCGATTTCGGGGCGGCCTACAGAGCAATATGCAAGGCAAGTTGTTTTGGGGCCTAAAGAAAATCGAATTATCGATTGTGCGATTCCAATCCCGGATGATTTCAACGCAAAGAGAATTGAGTTTGTTTGCACACTGCGTCGCAAAGAAGGTGACCGAGAGGTGTTGCTCGAGAGTGCGACGGAACCGATTGAGCAGCGATTGACGGTTGAGATCGATGCGACTCAGGCGGTAACGGCTACCTATCTGGATCGATCTCCACCCCCATCGATGTTGTGGGAATGGCCAAAGCGAGATATGCATGTCAGTTATGAAT
>JBEGUT010000465.1:0-4111 GCA_041178745.1 Planctomycetota bacterium
TACCACTTCTGATTCGGTTTCCGCAGCTGCTGACAAGCCAGCTTAGAACGCTGTCCAATGCATACCAGCATGCCATCTCCGAATATGGTTACACCGGCCAGCACTACCCGGTTTTCCCTATGAAAGTGAACCCTCGACGTGAGGTCGTGGAAGAGTTTTTGCGAGACTCCCAACGCTGCATGGTTGGTTTGGAATGCGGTTCCAAATCGGAACTCTACGCAGCCTTAGCCCAAGACCAATCTCCGCAATCACTACTCCTGTGTAATGGATTTAAGGATGAAACTTTCATCCGCGCCGCACTGCTGGGAGTAAGAGCCGGAAAACGGGTGACCATCGTCGTTGAAAAATTGAACGAGTTGAGCATGGTCGTTAAACTGGCTCAGCAACTCGGCGTCGCTCCGTGGATCGGCCTCCGCGCTAAACTCTACTCGAAAGGCTCCGGCAAATGGGCTTCCTCGGGAGGAGATGCAGCCAAATTCGGTCTAACCACCTCTGAATTGATCGATTGCGTGCGTCTTCTGAAAGACGCTCGACTGGATTGCAATCTCAAATTGCTCCACTTCCACATCGGCTCTCAAATTACTGACATCAAACGTGTCAAAAACGCAATGAAAGAAGCTGCCCGCGTCTACGCAAAGCTTCGCCAAATGGGATGCCAGATCGAGTTTCTCGACATCGGCGGTGGACTCGGAGTAGATTACGATGGATCGCAAACCCGCTTCGACTCCAGTGTCAACTACACGGTTCAGGAATTTGCAAACGACGTCGTCTATGTCGTGAAAAGTGTTTGCGACGACGAAAATGTTCCTCATCCGAATATCGTCACCGAGAGCGGCCGGTTTATGACCGCCTATCACACGATCTTCATCACCTCGATCCGAGATGAAATCGAAACCTTTGCTGATGATAAGCCGGAAATTACTGTCGATTCCGATGACCCCCAAGTTATCATCGAACTGAAAGACCTAGTTGATAACCTCAACGGAAGAAATTACGTCGAGTACTATCACGACGCCTTGGAACACAAGGACGAACTCCATACGCAATTTAATTTGGGCCTCATCAGCCTCGAAGATCGCGCTAAAGGAGAAGTTCTTTTTTGGGAAGTTTGTGCTCGTGCCCTTAATGAATCAGAAGATGATGATTTCTCGGACGAAGAATTCGAACAGTTAAAGCGAATCCTGGCACAGAAATACCTTTGCAACTTTTCGCTATTCCGATCAGCCCCTGATTCCTGGGCGATTCGACAATTGTTCCCAATCGTTCCTATCCACAGACTGAACGAACCACCGAAGGATTTCGCGACGCTCGTGGATGTGACCTGCGACAGCGATGGCAAAATTGATCGCTTTGTCGATCTCAAAGATGTCAAGCAAACACTCGAATTGCATCCATGGGCTGATGGAGAAACCTATTATCTAGGTATCTTCCTTACTGGTGCCTATCAAGAAGTGATGGGAAGCTATCACAATCTATTTGGTCAACCGGATGAAGCACATGTCGTGATCGACCATGATGGCAGGTACCACATCACAAAACTTATCACAGGCAGTCGCATCAGCGATATGCTCGAGTTTGCTCGCTATGACAAGGCACAACTAGCTGACTCCTACAAGCGACAAGTCTATCAACGCGTCGAAGCGGGAATGCTAACGAGAGAAACAGCGGATCAACTGGTGCAGGAATACGAAGCTCTCGCGAATCGCACAACCTATCTTGAGTGACATCTCTGCCCAATTTGACGGCATGGAAAAATTCACAAATCCATAGCACAAAAGCCGCTCTTCAGAGCGGCTTTTTTCATTGAATATTAAAGTTTTTCTCACCTGCCAAGCGAAAACTCCCTGCTATTTAACCGTCCCTTAATACAACGCCAATACAATACTGAGCTCCCTTAATACTCACTGTCGTTTTCTCGTTCTATAACGATCGCTGCTACTACACGATAAACGGTTGCTCAACCCTTTTAACTCTTCTTGCCAACCGTTAATAATATGTAGCCTCTCACGTTTGCTCTTTCACAAACGAACCAATCGCGCGACTCTGTACTTGTAGTGCCTCAATTCATTACCAGAACTTAATTGTTCGCCCCACTTGGATGCATTAAATGAAACACTTCACAGGAAGACTTCGTTCCGGCTTCACGCTTGTAGAACTATTGGTGGTGATAGCGATCATCGGAGTTCTTGTCGGATTACTTCTGCCGGCAGTTCAGTCGGCGAGAGAAGCTGCTCGCCGAACTCAGTGCTCCAACAATATGAAGCAAATTGGCCTGGCTCTTCTCAACTATGAGTCGGCCTATAAAAGATTTCCGCCAGGACGCATGATTCCGGACTGGTCGATCAACGGTGCTGCTGTAGCGAGTTACACGAACTACAACTCCGTGAACCAGTCGATCACGTCGGGCCAATGGACCGGCTTCAGATCAGTGCACACTTTTATCCTTCCCTTCATGGAAGCGAATAACGTTTTTAATCTGATTAATTTCCGAGTTCCTACGGCAGTGCGTTTAACTACTAACGGTGTACCTTCGAATCCCAATTATCAGGCCTACGCAACTGCTCAGAGTATCTTTATTTGCCCATCGGATCCTAATGTCGACCGCGTAATCTCGGAGAACAGTTATCGGTACAACTTTGGTGGCTCAACTCCCTTCGCTGGAGCACTCAGCTCATCCGCAAACAACAATAATAACGCAACACTCGGTGCACTTTCCTGCCGTGGTAATGGCGCTTTTACGATCGGACGTGCACTTACAGCAGCCTCGATATCAGATGGTCTTTCGCAAACTACATTTTTCTCAGAGCGATCGATGGGAAGCGGCCGCGACTTGGCCGTAGATCGTCCCACTCTAGTCGACATTATTACGGCACCAAGCCGCGTGAACGGATTGGTTGATCCAAACGCTCTGATGGCGAACTGCCAAAGCTATAATGGCGCACCCTCATCATTCCACTTTAATTCCGCCGGTCGCTGGCTTTCCGGTTCAGACTTCTCGAACGGATGGCCATTTGGGTTCTACTCAAGCACCATGTACAACCATGTTGCACCTCCAAACTGGGGCGGTTGGGACTGTGGTGCATGGAGTGCCATCCCAGATGCCCCCGGTGAGCATGCGATTGTATCCGCTCGCAGTTGGCATCCCGGAGGAGTCGTAACCTCTTTTGGCGACGGCTCGATTCGATTCATCAGCAGCTCGACAGACCTCACCGTTTGGCGAGCTATGGGAACCAGAGATGGTGGCGAAGCATTCAGCTCCGAAGAGTAATCGCTGCGATCGGCGAATCGATGTGGCGAATAGGGATGCATCTAGCTTTTTGGTTGATAAAATATTTTTCGGAAAAGTGATCAATCATGAGCCAAAATGCGATCGGTCTTTCTAATAACAACTGCTTTAGAATGGCTCGTCTATGCATAGATGCTAGACGAGCAGCCTGTTTGATACTGCTGCTATCAAGCGCGATGGCGATCGGCTGCTCGAAGCCCATGATCGCTGAGCAGACAGTCGCTAGCGCCGAACAAAACCTCTCCTCTTCGATCGAATTGTTCAATCAAGGTGACTTTGCCAAAAGTGAGCAGCAAGCGACCAATGCGATAGAGTCGCGAGGCCTTCCGGTTGATTTATATGCTAAGGCTTTGCTTGTCAGAGCAGCTTCACGCGGAGCAGCCAGCAAAAATGACGAGGCACTAGCAGATCTCCAGGAAGCCTCTCTCGGCGCTCCTGATATGGATCAGGTACATGCCATGAGAAGTTTGATTTTGAAGCAAAAAGGTGACTCTACGGGGGCTGCAGAGGAGGCGGCTACGGCCAAGAAATTCAACGCCAGCTTCAAGATTCCTCAAGAACTTAAAAAGTGGGTTTTCACTCCCTAGATCCACCCCTTTCCACCAGTAAACGGATTGCAGAAGCGAGTTCCTGCATTCGCCGATTCGAAAAGCCTTAGGAAGATCTCATCGATAACGCTTTCCCGTGCCATTACAGGGAAACTGCTACCAATACTCCGCTATTGCGAGTCGGTATAGTTCCGTAAAAACGCGAAGCGGATGAACGATTTGCTGCCGTCCATCCGCTTTCGATTTTCGTAACAAAGCTTTTATCCACCTCAGAATT
>JBEGUT010000466.1:0-4106 GCA_041178745.1 Planctomycetota bacterium
ATACTGGGCGAATGCATCCGTCAATCGAGAACCCATCACGTAAGCAGTACTCATCCAGCAATACTGAGAATGATCAACCGTCTTGGACTCCCCACCCTCTCCCAACTCAACTTCCTCAAAATTGAATTCATCAATCGGTTTGGTATTCTTGCCATATGGCAATCGTGCAAGGGTTCGTGGCATCGTAAGTACCAAGAATCGCGAATCCTCTGTCTTACGCAAACTGTTCCAGCCGGTATATTCCACCGAATCAAAAATCTTGGCGAGATCGCGCGGCTTATTCAAATCACGCCAATCATCGAATCCGAAAAGCTCTGGGGATGCCGATGATATGAACGGGCAAAAACCAGCGGCAGCAACCCCGGAGATGTTTCTCAGCAACGCAACATCGTCTGGATGATTGGTGAACTCGTAGTCCCCAACCAAAGCTCCAAATGGTACGCCACCAGCTGTACCAAATTCATCTGTGTAAATCTTCTTAAAGAGTTCGCTCTGGTCAAACTCCACAGCCTTCTCGAGGTCCTTGCGGAGAGCATCTTTCGAGCAATTCATCACTTTGATCTTTAGCTGCGTTCCGGTTTCGCTACTTTTGATCAAATGATCCAAACCACGCCATGAACCTTCCAACTTTTGAAAATCTGGATGATGCATGATCGTTGCCAATTGCTTAGAAACTACCGAATCGATATCAGCAATCGCATTGCGAATCGAACGAGTAATGTTTTTATCAAACTTCAACGTTCCCTTGGTTGCTTCCTCAACGAACGTTTTGATCAGCGACTTGGCACGTGTCGAATCGGTCTTTTTTGTTGCCTTGATCGCGTCCGCAAGAAAGCTGGTGTCCTGAGAAATGCTTTCCGCTCCCGCTCCCTGCTCTTGCCCTTGCTTTTCACTAGACATATTTCTACTCCGCGTTATTAGTATTCGATGATGTGATGGAAACCTTCTCGCCCAAGCAAAACTTCGGGAATTCTACTCGCCTTGCTTCTCTGGAAGCCCAAGCTCACGAGCCATAGCCTTCAAATTCTCGGTGTTCTTCAATACCTGTTCGAGTGTCGATTCCAGGTCTTCACTAACATCCAACTTGGGAAGAAGATCCTGCAACTGATTGCGGATATCTAAAAGATTTTTCAAAGCAGGAACTTGCTGCGCAACGCGGGCAGGTTCAAAATCGGCCATTCCATTAAACTGAAGATTAACCTTCATCGATCCCTTTTCACCCTTGCTCGCGTCGAGTTCATTATCAACTTCTAAACTGAGACCAGGTGTCATACGCTTCATGACAGTATCGATATTATCACGATCGATTTCAATGAACTTACGTTCAAACAACGGCTTTAATGCTTGTGTCGGTTTGTTGCCAGAGAAATCTCCCATCACTCCTAAGACAAAGGGGATTTCTCTTTTTTCAGTGGCGTCACCAACCTGAACATCATAGGTGATGTGAACCATAGGCTTACGAACACGGTTCAACTTGTTGTGAACAGAACTCATCGGCATCTCCGCTTTGCTAAAGGTCGACTTCGAAAAATGGATGTACTGAAATTACTAAAGAGGAAAATTTCCAACTGATCTCTAGAGCTACCGAACTGACTTGCTCACATCGATAAGCTGGCTTCGTAAGTTGGGAGTTGAAGCACACACTCTCGGGGCGACTGCTACGCCGGATTCTCTTCCGCCGCCGCTAAAACGGAAAAGCTCTTCCACCTCAGGTAGGCTACCAACATCGGACCAGCCCAAACTTGAGGTCAATAGTATCTAATAGATACGGCCGAAAGTCAAACAACTGAGGGGCTTCCCACCCTTCAGTTATTATCCCCAGCCCATTCTTTTTACCCAAAGCATTAACCGTCAGACGGAGGGTCCGAGGACTCGGGTTCCGAGGACTCGGGTTCCGAGGACTCGGGGCGATACCCAATCCGGCGGAAAACCTCCGCAAGTACCTCTTCGTTCCGTAGAACGTCCTGAAGTAACTCGGGGAGCGGCATCTTTCCCCAACGAATCGCCTGCTCCAGGGCATAAGATAGAGGCGAATGAGGTTCGGTTTTCCTAAAGAACTCGGCTGCGATACCTAATTGAGATAAAGCCTGCTCGCGCGAGGCGATTGGACCCGATACGGATCCAGCCATAGCGGTAGTGACGACGGCAGGACTTACCCCGCCGACAGACTCCCCAGAATTCCCCGCGGTTGCTTCGGGAGTTTCCGTTGCCAAAAAGCTTTGCGCAACATCATCAAACCAGCTTCGAATCGTCTCCAATAGTTGAATGGATTTTGAAATCGACACTTCAGACGATGAGCAATAGGTTTGCAACGCAGCGTTTACCCCTCGCGCCTCGTCCAGGGATTCATTTAATAAACCAGACTTTTCCCGGATCTCGTCGGCAGGGATTTTCAAGACTTTCTGCCTGAACTTCGCCTGTGTCAACTTACCTTGATTTATAGCACTCTCTCTGGCCGCCTCGTCCATCGTCGCTTCATCAAAAAAGCGTGCGAGCTCATACTGAAAATAACTGATTTGGGAATATTCGCTTAACGAAGAAAGAGTGCACTGCTTGATAGCCGCAGCAAAAGTTTTGGACTTATCCAAACTGCTGATCGAATCGAAAGGTGCGTAAACCTCTGACGAATCAGGTCGCGGATTCAATCGATCCTGATACTTTTCGAGCATCTGACGCGTCAATCGCAATGAGTCACGCAATCCAACAAACCCCGCGACACGAGTGGCTGCCTCCACTAAACAGCTCAGCGCTCGAGCATCTTTGGAGTACTGCCCCAAATAATCAATTGCTTTTTCAGCGATCGGCATCCACTGAGGCCTTTCGATTACTTCCTGATTACCAACCGAGTTTTGATTTTCAGCCCATGCCAATTCAAGCTTTTTGGCCGCGCTCGACTCAGCAAACAAGATCGAAAAGGCTCGAGACAAATCCACATTTTGGCTGTTCTCACGCGACTCACCGCATGGAAGCTCTTCGGAAATAGGGGCCAGGAGACGATCGAAGTCGAGATAGATTTCTGCAGTTGTCATGGTTCAATTCAATCAAATAAGTTTTACTAGCGAGTCAAACCAACCTTCTGTAACTCGCTGCCGAGGGTCTCTAAAATCCGCGCGTGGAGCCTGCTCGTCCATGACTTGCTATATCCGAGCTGCTCTCCGGCATCCTGCAATGTGTAACCTTCAAAATAAACCAACGATATCAAACGCTTCTCAGCCATCGGCAAGCGATCTACGGCTCGCCGGAGTTGTTCCGTAGCCTCCTTGTGAATCACAGGAGCAGCCGCATCACCGTGCGGATCCTCCACATCCCTGCGATCTCCATCCTCCTTCTCGATATCCGTCATCATGTAGACTATCGATAAACGGCCCGCAGTCCGGGCAAACCACTCTCCACTTTCATCCGCTTCAAGTGACTTCTTTCCCTGGGCCTGCTCGTCCGACTGCATCACCTCGTTAGCCATCTGCTCATAGCGAAGTCGTCGCAGCTTTGCGCGGCTGGTCCAGGTCATCTTCGCTAATCCATCATAAATGGCACCTTGAATTCGGTAGTAGGCAAAAGTTGTAAACTGGGCACCTTTTTCGTTGTCAAAGTCGCGAGCAGCTTCCATCAATCCTACTTCACCGTAACCAATCAGGTCGGCCAAATCGACGCGAACCGGAATACTTCGGAATATTCGAATCGCAATCGATCGCACTAACGCTCGCCCCTCTTCGATCATCTCCGCTACAGTCTCGCTCATCGTTTCACCTATGCCTTTGCTCGCAACAAATGCTGCTGGAACTCAAGCATACGAGTTCGCCCAAGCGGATCAGCGTGAATTGTCTGCGCGATCTCGTTACACATTTCGACCGGAATACCTCTGGTGGCAAACCATTTTGAGTGCCTTATACGAAGCAGACCTTCTACAAGGCTCGACGTTAATTCGACGCCCCCCAGCGATTCCTGCTGCCCAAGCTGCGCGATCTGCTGTAACGCCTTCCATTCGGCATCATTCAATCCCTCAAAGCCGCTGCCAGCCGCTAAAGACTGCCGCAGATTTTCCTCCGATGACTCGATGGATGGCTTATCGCCTGATGAATTTTTTCCAGAGAAACACACTGATAAAC
>JBEGUT010000467.1:0-4093 GCA_041178745.1 Planctomycetota bacterium
CAACCAAATAGGTTTGCATCAACAAGATTTTTGCCGAAGTAAACAAAATGGCCATGCGTGTCGATAAAACCGGGAAGCAGCGTCTTACCTTTTAGATCGATCCCTTTCGCATCCGCACCAGCAATCTGCTTCGCTTCGGACAAAGGACCAACAAACGCTATCTTGCCTTCTTTAACAACAAGGCTCTCGACATACTCTGGCTCTGCCCCACGCATCGTAAGAATATCGCCACCAAAGTAAACCATTGTTGGTTCACTCTTTTTAGAATCAGCAGTTTGCTGGGCATTCACAGACACCAGCGAAAAGACCGAAAAGAGAATAACTGCCCCAGCAGTAATGAGCTGACCCTTTGACATGCAAATACCCATTTTTTTCAAATCATTTTTGATTAATTCCACCGCCGGCGATAGCGTACATGATACGTCGCCGAACGCAACCATGCACGCTGCCAAAGTAAACCCGATCAGCTAGAATTCTCCTGTCTCGTTGACGTAAGTTCTATCCCTTTGACCCGAACCTTCGGAACTCGCTTTAACCAAACCGATATGAATGAATCGCGATCAAAGACACAATAGCCAAAGACACAATGGCCATGCTACCTGAGCAACCATGATTACACTTTATAACACTCTTATTCTGTAGAGCATTTAAGAAAAACCATACCTTCCAGAAACGTTATCTTTCAATACTTTAATCAGCTACAATCTGGCGGTTGATTGCTCAATTTCGATCGAACTTTTCTCGCATAAACGCTCCCTAACTATGAGTGACACTTCCAAGTATACGCTTCATTGCTTGCTAGAGAATGAGTCACTAGTGAGTCGCTACACAGGCTCCCTACCGGATGGCAGGCCAACAGAGATCTGCCTCCTTCCTGTTACTTTTCGCAATGAGGCTTTAATTTCTGATTTTTTCGAGACATGGTTTCAGCGTCTACGAGTGATTAAAAATCTCGCTCCCGCGGGATGTCTAAAGGTACTCGCATTCGATGCACACCATATGCCTCCATTTGTCGCCTTAGCAGGAGAAAGCAAATCACTAGCCACCTTGCTTACCGATGGTTCATTTATGACTAGCGAATTGGAAAGCATGGCAAAAGCTTGCGTTTCGGCGTTAGTGTCCTGCAGCGACATTGGAATATCCGTGACTGAGGTAACTCGCAAGACGATTCGGTTTACCAATGACAGCGAATGGCAACTAGATGTTTCAGACATGGAAGCAGCTTTCCGTCGTAATCATCAAGTCGGGCATACTGAATCCCCTGTATCTCTGACGCTAAAAACCATCAAAATTAATTTGGATCAACATCATGGATCGGCTTCAGGTCTATACTCTACCGCGCGACTCATAGAAGAACTCATCGACCATTTTGATCTTCGCGACACCTTAACTGCAAAGAAGGTTTCCCATATCTTCGAGGACTGCTTACGGAATAAACACGACGCGATACCGAGTGCGAGAGAAGTACTAAGGCGATTTGAATGCAATACCGCTCATTCAATTCATGATCCATCAGTTAAAGCAACGGATCACTCTCGCGATGATTTCAACTCAACGCTCACTATGGCACCCAAGGCAATTTTGAGCGGTGGCGATCTTTCTGAGGGAAGTCGCTTAGGTCGTTATCTCGTTAAAGAACGACTTGGTACCGGTGGAATGGGAGTCGTTTATCGCGCTGAGGATGTTGTAGATAATCAAAGCGTTGCAGTCAAAGTCCTTCATAAGAAGATTACTCATGACCCAACCTCACTGAAACGATTTGCTAAGGAAGCCAGGTTACTGGCCAAAGCCAATAATCCATTCGTTGCACAACTTTTAGATGTTGTCAGTGAAACTGAATCTCCATACATGGTCGTGGAGTTAGTCGAGGGAGGAACTCTCGCAGATCTATTGATTTCCAAACGTCCACTTTCCCAGGACTTCGCCCTGACCGTCATGCTTGATGCCATTCGCGGTCTGGCAATTGCCCATTCGCGTGGTGTCATTCATCGGGACTTCAAACCTAGCAATGTTCTTCTCACTGAAGCGGCGAAAAAATGGGTGACACTTCAAAGCCCTTATGCTGACGATACTTCTCCCTCCTACAAGCCTGGAGTCGGACAAATCTACGCTAAAGTCTCCGACTTTGGATTAGCTCGTACCGATGAGCAATCCGACTCTTTAGCCTTGACGACTGAGGGTGCCTTGATGGGAACTCCTCTCTACATGTCTCCCGAGCAATGCCTTGGCCTAGCGACCGATGCTCAATCGGATGTCTATTCGATCGGTATAACGCTATTCCACTTGCTCGCAGGCTTCCCTCCATTTGAGGCTGATACACAGGTTGCTTTACTAAATCAGCACCTCAACGCCACTCCGCAATCCCTCAAAAAACTTCGACCTGACTTGTCCGATTCCTTGGTACAAGTCATTGACAAGTGCCTAGCTAAAAACCCAAAGGCACGATATCCCAATGCGGGGGAATTAGCAGGCGATCTGGAGAATATCCTGCGAGGCACGCCAACATCGCTCGGAATGCATCCGCCCATTCTGTCCCTCGCGGATCCTGGCGTAATGCGGTTCGAGCACTCGTGGGAATTGACCTGTAGTCCTCATCAGCTGTGGCCCTATGTTTCCAACACTGATCGCGTCAATCATGCGATGGGCCTACCCGCTGTGACTTATTCGATTCGACAGGATCCGATCTATGGAACACAGCGTTTCGCTACGGCAAAGGTTTCAGGCCTACTCATTCGCTGGCAGGAGCATCCCTACGAATGGATCGAAGGACGTCGCTTTAGTGTTCTGCGAGAGTTCACCCATGGCCCCTTTCGCTGGTTTGTCAATATCGTCGAGCTTTCGCCAAGTATGGGGGGTGGAACACTCCTAACGCAGAAACTGATCGTGCTACCACGCAATTGGGTAGGTAAACAGTTAGCAAAGCTACAATTAGGCAAGAAATCCCAAATCAGCTTTGGTCGTACCTATAAGCAAATCGACCAATACATCGCTAATGAGGAACAGAAGAATGCTGGATTTGACCCATTCATTGGACGCACGGATTTACGGCCATCCCAACGCGATAAACTGCGCTCTCGAATTGAGCAACTAAAGCGACGCAATGTTAATCCAATTGTTGTTGATACCCTAGGACAATTCCTCGAGCATGCATCCGATATCGAAGTCTCACGGATCAGACCCATCGCCATAGCAGAACGTTTTCAACTCGATTCCAAGCAGGTTGTAAATGCATGCCTCGAAGGGACTCGAGTCGGGCTCTTTTCACTGCTCTGGGACATTATATGCCCCTCCTGTCGCATCTCCTCGAACATCCAAGAGACCCTTAGGGCAATCAAGGACCATGGATCCTGCGAAGCCTGTAATCTCAACTTCTCAGTCGATTTCGCAGAATCTGTAGAAATGATTTTTAAAATCCATGCCGAAATCCGTGATGTTAAGCCCGCGATCTACTGCATTGGAGGACCTGCTTGGTCTCGCCATGTTGTCGCTCAAGTGAGAATCGCAGCTGGAGAACGGTTCGCATGCGAACTGAACTTACCTGAGGGGACTTATGTCGTCCGCGGTCCACAGCTTCCTTTCACTATAAATTTTCGTGTAGTACAAAGCAGTCCTTTGAATAGTATCGAGCTGTCGTTAGCGACTGCCCCTTCCACGCAACGCGTCCTCCTTGCAGCGGGATCTCAAGTGATTCACCTTTACAACGACTCCGCTGTAGATCAACAAGTGAGGATCGAGCGACGAGCAAGTCGACACGACGCCTTTTCCGCAGCGCAAGCTTCTTCCATGGCATTGTTTCGAGAACTTTTTCCAGATGAAATCCTTTCAGCGGACCAGATCATCAGCGTTGGCCATATCATCGTGATGCGAGTACAAATATGCGACACCAAGAAGTTCTATGACAAACTAGGAGACAATCTTGCTTTCGGAAAAATCCGCTCCTCGATGCAGCAACTTCTCGATGAAATCAAAGAACTATCAGGCGCTGTTATAAAGACCGTTCAGGAAGGTGTGCTAGCCACGTTCTCTGATACGCTAGCGGCTCTTCATGCGGCCTGTTCCCTTCAGCAAAATTTTGCAAATAGCGAATTGCAGA
>JBEGUT010000468.1:0-4091 GCA_041178745.1 Planctomycetota bacterium
TGCCGCATCGACTCCGATTTTTTCCACGGCAGTCACCATGACTTCGGCGCATAAGTCTGCATTTTTACAAAGTTCTAGAAAGGATACTTTGGCGCGTACTTCACGGTATTCGGCCATGTATCTTCCCGCTTGCCGCATTAACCAAATCGGAGTTATTGGCGCCGCTTCTAGGCGGCAGGCTCGCATGAAGGGACTATCAGAATATGGATTGATGGATGATGACTTAGACTCGGCTGACAAAGTTCTTGCTCCTGAGGCCTGAGCTGAGTGATGCCCAGACCGCTGTTTGCCCGAAAGGATGTGGGGTGCCCTATTGGCGGCTTCTTGTACTAAGTGTCCCATCTTAGAGTGTTCTGGTTCAAGGTCCACTGGCATTTCCATTTGCTGCAGCATCTCGGAGGTGGTTGGTCCGATGGAAGCGACAACGCAATGGGGTAAGCGTGCGCGAAGTTCATCTTCTAAATGAAGATCTGTGGCTACCCTGAGCAAATTGACAACTTGATGAGCGCTAGTGAACATCAAAACATCGCGTTGTCCTTGTACGATGGCGCGAATATTGTTTTGCAGCGGTTCGATATCCTCCGGAAGATCCCATTGGTAAACGCGTACAGAAGCGACTTGCGCTCCACGCGCCTCCAGACCAGCCACCAAGCTGCGGTTGGTAATTCCATACTCTTGCAAGCCAACGGTCTGATTGGCGATTGGGACATTGTGGTCGATCAATTGCAGGATTTCTCGCCAGGTGTTTGGTTCAGCTGCCCGGTAGGTTGGAGTGAGCCCTACTTCACGCATCGCGACAACCGGTTTCGGTCCGCGGGCAATTGTGACGATATCCGACAGTGCATCTAGAAACCTTTGCTTATCAACATGTTTCTCAATCGCGCTTAACAAGTGCTTAAAGCCGACACCGGTGAGAAAAATGACGATGTTGATCTGGCCGGTGATGACCCGGTAGGCAAAGTCGATTGCTTCCCGGTTCTCCGAGACAGGGATCTCACGCAGCGAGGGGCTTACGAAAGCCTGTCCCCCGAATTTTTCGATCATCCGCTGCATTTCGTCTCGTCGACGACTTTCGAAGGCAGCGACGCGCAAACCGTTAAAATTGGGCTGTTTTTCCGACATGAAGCGGTCCTTGGCCGATTTTTGTTCTGTTGGAAGGTTCGAGGACTCGACCTCCAAAGTATCATTCTAAAATGAAATCGCTGTTTCCGGTGAAACGGTAGCTCAAAAGAATGGTATTTCTCGGGATGTTACTCTGAGGTTTCATCGACCGTGTTTTCAGCCGCCAGATTGATTCTTTTCCTATTTCTAGCGATTTCCTCGGCCCTCTTACCGCCCTGGGCCGCAGCGCAGGCTCCTCCGACCAGCACAGCGGCAGGTTTTAGGCAATATCAAGGGAAGCACCTGACGCTAATTACAGACCTGCCTCACACGGAGACACTCGGCCAGTTATGCGCCATCTTTGATGCTGCGATGCCGCAATGGGGCGCATTCTTTGGTATCGAAGAAAGGTATTGGTCCAAGTGGCAGTGTACAGGCTACATGATCGGTGATCGTAATCGATTTCAGGAGGCTGGTTACTTTCCCGCTACTCTTCCTCCGTTCGTCTACGGTTACCAACTGGAAGATCAAGTTTGGTGTATGGATCAGCCGAGCGATTACTATCGACGCCACCTGTTGCTGCACGAAGGCACGCATTGGTTCATGGCTCGTGCGCTCGGGAACGCAGGGCCGCCTTGGTATATGGAGGGGATAGCCGAGTATTTAGCAACTCATCGCTGGGTAGATTCGCAACTGCAAATGGCTGTCTTTCCAGACAAACGTGAAGGATTCGAGTATTGGGGACGAATGCTCGTGATTCGTAAGCAGCGTGGACAAGTGGAACAACCATCGCTAGAGGCGATCTTGCGATACGGTCCTACGGCTCATCAAAAAGTCGATGCCTATGCGTGGAGTTGGGCAGCGATATGGTTTCTCAAAAATCATCCACGTTCGAAGGAGGCATTGGATGGTTTACAGAAAGCGAAGATGGTGGATCCCAATTCTCTAACGCCTCGATTGCTTGCTCGCTTAAGGCCTCATTGGCAGGAAATCACTACCAGCTGGAATGCTTGGGTACAGCAGTTAGATTATGGTGGAGATCTCACCCGCGATTTACCGTTAATTGACGAGCAGAAAAAAGTCTCAGGAAACGGTCCCTATCAGTTATCCATCGATACCGAGCGCGGTTGGCAAGACACAGGCATTCGCGTCATGGCTGGGCAGCGCATCACTCTCGAAGCGAAGGGAAGGTATCAAGTCGGACAGGAACCAAAGCCCTGGTGGTGTGAACCAGAGGGTGTCACTATCGAGTACTTTGCAGGGCAGCCGCTGGGGCGTTTGGTGGCCTTGATCGCGCAACCTGATTCAACCAATAGCAGCTCGGCTCAAGGAGCGACCGAGTTTATGGCAATCGGGGCGAAAGCCAGTTGGGAAGCTAAAACCTCCGGCGTTTTGCTCATGAAAATCAATGAGCCTTCCAATCGACTGGGCGATAACGAAGGGACGGTGCAGGTGACCGTCACGCTACAATAGTCCGACATTCGTGGCGCGGTATTTTTTCATCGCCCCAGGTAGGCATCGAGCTTTCCCCTCGCGTAAACTTGACCTTTCGAAATCTTGTCCAGGTAATGTTGTTCAAGTAATACTGTTGCAGAAGTAACACTGTACCGTAGTTCGATGGGTCAGTCGCTACAGAAAAAAGAGAGAGATCATGGCATTTTGTTTATTACGTGAAAAGCAGCTTCGCTTCTTTCGCTGGTCCATAGCGATCGGTTATCTCGTATGCGGAGCAGCATTGCAGGCACAAGAATCGTGGACACCTCCGAGTGATGCACAGCAAGCGGCAACGAAGATTGATGAGCAAACACAGCGAGCTCATATTCGTTTTTTAGCGGATGATTTATTGGAAGGACGTGGACCAGCTTCTAGAGGTGATCAGCTGGCCCAAAGCTATATTGCAGCCCATTATCAAATGCTTGGTCTCAAGCCGGCGGGCAAAGATGGAAGCTGGTTTCAAGAGGTTCCGTTGGTGGGCGTCACAACCCAATCGCCAGCTGAAATTGTTTTTAAAGGCGACAATGATAAATCGTTGACGCTGAAATATTTTGATGATTATATCGCGACCAACGGAACGGCAACTGAATCGTCCAGTTTCGAAAACGCTGAAGTTGTCTTTGTAGGCTACGGTATTGTGGCACCAGAGTATCAATGGGATGACTACAAAGGAGTTGACCTGAAAGGGAAAGTGTTGTTGATGATGAACAACGATCCCGCCGAGGACCCCAACATTTTCGAAGGTAAAAAGCGTCTTTACTACGGCCGTTGGGATTACAAATATGACAGCGCAGCGAAGCAAGGAGCTGCCGGTGCAATCATCATTCACACAACGCCATCGGCAGGTTATCCATTTCAAGTTGTACAGACTTCATGGACTGGTGAAGAATTTGAGTTAGCCAAAAGCGAAGGCCCACGTTTGGCTATGCGCGGCTGGGTTACTGAAGATTCCGCAAAAAAAATATGCGAGCTCAATAGTCTTGATTTGGATGCGTTGAGGAAAGCTGCCGAATCGCGGGACTTCAAGCCCGTGTCGCTTGGCAGTAAGCTTTCAATGCAACTCAAGAGTATCGTGCGTCAACAAAATAACGCCAATGTTCTTGGTTGGCTCGAAGGGAGCGATCCTAAGCTAAAAGAAGAAGCTGTCGTGATCATGGCACATCATGACCATATCGGTTTGGCGGCTGAAAGAAATGCAGAGGGTGACAATATCTATAACGGGGCGATTGATAATGCCTCGGGAACAGCGAGTCTTTTAAACCTCGCTAAAGCTTTTACGGCTTTAAAGGAACGCCCCAAACGCTCCATACTATTCGCGGCAGTTGGGGCTGAAGAGCAGGGGTTGCTCGGCTCGAAGTATTATGCAGAGAATCCTACGTGGCCAGCGGGTAAGATGGCGGCGGTGATTAACATCGATGGGATGAATTTTCTGGGACGTACTAAGGACATCAATGTGATTGGACTTGGAAAATCGGACCTAGATGAGGTTCTATCGA
>JBEGUT010000469.1:0-4085 GCA_041178745.1 Planctomycetota bacterium
ATCATCAGCAAGGTTGCCGACTAGTCTTCAGTGAAGGAGATCTACTGAGCGGACTGATCGTTGATAAATATGGGGATGTTCTGGTTCTGCAACAAACCGCCTCTGCGATTTCTCGCTTCATACCAGTCTGGGTCGAACAGCTTAAACAATTATTTAATCCATCTGCGATCTTGCTTCGCATCGATGACAAGACGGCGGCGGCAGAAGAAATCCTGAGCCAAGATTCCGTGCTCTGGGGCACCTTGCCTGAGACACCTATTGGCATCACCGAAAACGGGTTGACTGTAGAAATCGACCTCACCACCGGACAGAAAACGGGCTACTATCTTGACCAACGCGATAATCGAATGGCCGCAGCGCAGTTAGCGCACGGCCGAACGCTCGATTTATTCTGCTACACAGGCGGCTTTGGCTTGACCTTTCGCCGTCATAGTCCGCGAGCAACACTCATCCGATCGGTCGACAGCAGCGAACGCGCTCTGAAACAAGCCAAACATCATTTGCAAATCAATCAATTGGATCCGATTGAGTACGTACAAGCCGATGGCTTCGATTACCTCAAACAGCTTGTCGACCAGAAGGAACAATTCGATACGATCGTTCTTGATCCACCGCGTTTGGTGAGTTCACGATCCCAACTCGAATCGGGACTGCGAGCCTACTACCGCCTCAACAGCTACGCCCTACAGTTACTGCGCAGTGGCGGTATTCTGGTCACCTGCAGTTGTTCTGGACGAGTCTCTCGCGAAGATTTTCGGCACATGCTTCTCAGCGCATCGCGAAATCATGGACGTGGATTGCAGATTCTCGAACAACGTGGTGCATCAGCTGATCACCCCACCTTGTTGGCATGTCCCGAAACAGACTATCTCAAGTGTTTTATCTGCCGGCTTCCCTGACGACGATCCCCCCAACCTCTCAGATCATGCTACAATCTTCATCCGCTCTTCGAATGGACCTTTGACCTGATCGGAAATTTTGAGATCAGTTATCCTTTGCAGCTGAGTCCAACCAGCGTCAAACTTGTCAGGAGCAATGACTGACGGAAATCAACTTAGGTCTTGAAACTCGGAGACCAATATATCGCTGGACACTTTTGAGGTACCAGAGAGAAAATGCGGATCATAAATTCGGAGAAAATACTATGTACTCTGATCGCATAATCACTCGCGCCATCAAGATCATGTGGATCGCCATCCTTGCTTGTTGTTACAGTTCACTTGTGGCACAGCAGGATACTCCAACTGGTTCGAATTCCTCATCCACTCCGTCAGCCCGCCCTGAGACAACATCTGAGGAATCTTCGGCCTCCTCTTCACAAAATGAGGCTGACATGGAAAGCAACGCCTCCAGGCTAGTTGTTTCTGCACCAGATCCTTCGATATCTCTATCGGTTGAGCCTCTTAAGAAACTTCACGCCGATGTCGAAGCGGCTGCGCTGGCTGGCAATAATGCTTGGGTGTTATTATGCAGCGTCTTGGTCTTATTCATGACGGCTCCGGGATTGGCGATGTTTTATGGTGGTTTGGTTCGTAAAAAAAATGTGATCAGCATCATCATGCAATGCATTTTTCTGATGAGTCTGATGTCGATCGCCTGGGCTCTTTACGGCTACTCGCTATGCTTCGGAGGAACCGCTCCGCGTCAAGTTGCAGAGAATTATTTCATCGGTAATCTCGATCACCTCTTCATGAATAATGTCTCTCGGCAATGGAATTCCGACACGATGTCCCCCGAGACGCCGATGCGCGACACGATCCCACGCCTAACTCATATGCTCTTTCAAGGCATGCTTTTTATCATCGCGCCCACTTTGATTTGCGGTGCCTTTGCTGAGCGGATGAAATTCAATGCCATGGCGTTATTCTCATTGCTGTGGGGAACTTTTGTCTATTGCCCGCTGGCACATTGGATCTGGGGTGGTGGCTTGCTTTCCTTCGACATCGGACTCTTAGGAGGGGCCTTAGATTTCGCTGGTGGGACTGTCGTGCATATCAGCTCCGGCGTTTCAGCACTGATTGCTGCGTTTGTGCTGGGACCGCGACTTGGTTTTCGACGTGAACCGATGCCTCCACATAACCTTACCTACACGTCACTCGGCGCAGGAATGCTATGGGTTGGATGGTTAGGTCTTAACTCTGGAAGCGCCCTCGTTTCCAACGAACTGACAGCAAGTGCTTTTGCCAGCACACATTTCGCAGCTGCCGGTGGAGCTTTGTCGTGGCTGATTGTCGAGCGAATCTATCGAGGGAAACCTACAGTGCTAGGAGCCAGCAGCGGCCTCGTGGCAGGCCTGGTATGTATCACACCGGCGGCAGGACACGTTAATCCCATGCCCGCTTTGACCATGGGAATTATCGCAGGAGTCGCTTGCTACTTTGCCTGCAGCCTCTTAAAGCGGCTATTCAAGTACG
This sequence comes from Planctomycetota bacterium, assembly GCA_041178745.1. Classification (GTDB taxonomy): domain Bacteria; phylum Planctomycetota; class Planctomycetia; order Pirellulales; family Pirellulaceae; genus JAFLCP01. Next base: position 2,415 of record JBEGUT010000469.1, read on the forward strand.
ACGACGCATTGGATGTCTTTGGCATCCACGCAATCGGCGGAACTTTAGGCGCTCTTCTAACTGGGATCTTTGCGACCCGCGCTTGCTGGGATATAGGAAGTGGACGCCCTCTGGGACTACTAGAAGGAGGCTCAGTTCTGGCAGGTCAAGCTGTAGCGACGTTAGTCGCTTGGATTTACACCGCGCTGGTGACTTGGCTACTATTGAAAATTGTTGATATGTTGATCGGCTTACGTGTCCCCGCTAACGAAGAACGACAAGGACTCGACGTCACCCAACATGGCGAAGAAGGTTATATCTTCCTATAGGAATCTCTCATGGTCGAAGTCCACGCTCTGGATCAACCCAATATCAAACCACTCCAATTGCCCGATCGATTCAAAACGGAAGTCGTCTACTTCATGACTCCTCCAGACAAAATAGGGAGACCACCTTTTCCACCCGGTGAATACTGGATCGATCTTAATGAAGCTAAAACTTGGCTGGACGATTATGTCATCGAAGTCGTATCGCCACTGGCCGCCGATGTCAAAGCGGAAATGGAATTGACCGATTATCAAGAGCAATGGCTCGAATGGCTACTGGAAAATCAAGTGCAGCATATCCGAGTGGCCTGATCTTGAGATACGCTTGAAGCGTCAATAAAAAAAGACTACGCCAAGCCATTCCATGGCCAAAACGTAGTCTTGATTCGAGAAATAACCTTGCTGCAAAGGCCATCCTCAGTCCCAATCCGTGGTAGTGAAAGTATCGGCTAAACGATTCTCTAAAATCTCAGCTTTATTCAAGCGATACGCTAAAATTTGAAATCACGCTACAGTCTGATTCCAGTAAGACCCATTAGGTAAAATAAAGGGTCTCGATTCCAGTGAGCGAGTGATCTTTCATCCATCCATGCCGACATTCCTTGAGCTTTCGGCAGTAACTGCGATGGATCGTAGGCTTGCTCGTAGGCCCAAACCATAGTGCTGATTACACCACCTAGAATGGCTCACTGAATGCTAACAGTCAGCCGAGAAGCTATCCACCGTAATCAGCTCGATGATCGCGTACACTATCTATATGGAGAATCAGCTTTAAGGGCTGCAGCTGGTAAAACAGGAGAACCTAACGGCCTGGTCACACTGTCACAATGGACTGGAGCACCAACACCAACTGCGTTGATCTGATACTTTGGCAACCAATGTTTTGAGTGCAATTTCAATCCATGGCAGTTGCTCCCAGAGCACTTCCCACTCAAGCAAGGCGACAGAACAGTTTCAAGTTTGCGTTGCTCTTCACGAGCTCTCTGCTCCGCATAACCTTGCCAAACCTGAAAACTGAGTTGCGAACTTTTATAAACTTTTCCCCAAAGTACATCGCAGCGTTCAGCCGGGAATGCTGATTGGGCAGAAGTACAACCACTCCCAGCAGTTCCCTGAACGATCGGCTGAACAGCTTCCCCTGCCCCAGGAGGTACGATTGGATGCTCGATGACTTGCGAAGCAGTTGGACCTTGCAAAGCTTCTGGCGTTTGTGTCGCGGAAGGAGCACTCGGCTCTGGCAAGACTATTGTTATCTCTTCCTCTTGTACCTGGGCAACCAAGGATGATTCCAGCCGCAAAGGGCTGTTCGATGAAGGAGAATCTCCGATCCCCGGAGAGCCATCAGTGGAATCCGCATATAGTACGC
>JBEGUT010000470.1:0-4078 GCA_041178745.1 Planctomycetota bacterium
AATTAATCAAGAAGGTGGAGTTGATCCCGAACAATTTAGAATGGATAGCGTTTTTGACAGAGTCGCAACGACCAGCAATATATGGCTCGGCCTGTCGATCGGCTGTGCCCAGTGTCACTCACACAAATTTGATCCGATATCGCAGAACGAATATTATCAGCTCTTCTCTTTTCTGAACAATCAAGATGAGCCAGCGCTTAAGGTATACCCGCAAGATGTCGACCCAGAGTTATTGTCTGCAGAACGCTCGGGACTGGAAAAAGAACTCTCCGAAGTTGCTAAATCGCAGGCAGAATTGTATCAAAAATGGGAAGCTAATCTCCGTGATGAGGAAAAGAAGTCCTTGTCCGAGCAAGCCCGCAAATTATTAGCTGTAGGTGCTGATAAACGGAAGGTTGTAGATCGTATCGAGTTATTACTCATTTCAGGGCTTGTTGAGAAAGGTGCAGTTGAGAAGCAGCTTTCAAGGATCGGGGAGATCGATCGCGAACTGGCCAAGGGAGTTTCGACGTTGGTGCTCGCTGAGAGAAAAGAACCACGTCAAACTTTTGTGCTGATTAAGGGTGACTTCACAAGGCCAGACGAAGCCGTTGCTCCGGGTACACCATCCGTTTTGCATCCATTTATTGCTGCCAGTGACAAGCCGAATCGTCTTGACCTGGCGATGTGGCTCATGTCACCGGAAAATCCGCTGACAGCGAGAGTGATTGTTAATCGAATTTGGCAGCAGCTTTTTGGAAAAGGGATTGTAGAAACAGAGAATGATTTTGGTTTGCAGGGTAGTGTCCCGAGCAATAAGGAACTTCTTGATTGGCTAGCTGTGGAATTTCGAGAGAATGGTTGGAGTGTCAAAAAGATATTGGAAACCATTGTTACTTCGCATACGTATAAGCAAAGTTCCGCTTATCGGTCAGATTTGGCTACTGCGGATCCGCTCAATACGCTGCTAGGCCGGCAAAATCGGCTGAGACTGGAGGCTGAGATCATTCGCGATGTGGCCTTAACGGCAAGTGGATTGCTGGCGCCAAAGATGTTCGGACCGCCTGTGCGTCCGCCCATTCCAGAAGGTGTTATGACGGTTGGGCAAGCACGAAAAACATGGGCTGTCAGCCAAGGGGAGGATCGATATCGTCGTGCAATCTACACAATGCTCTATCGCGTAACTCCTCCTCCCGCTCTCAATGTGTTTGATGCACCCGATGGATTGAGTAGTTGTACTAGAAGAATCCGAAGTAATACCCCCTTACAGGCGTTGACGTTATTGAATGACCCGGCCTTTTATGAGTTTGCTGTAGCTCTTGAAAAGCGTATCAAAGAAGAGGGGTTAGAAAACTGTTTTATTCGTTGTACATCACGCCGTCCAACCGAGGCAGAGCTGCAGCTGTTAAATTCTCTGGATACCTTGAATGCGGCTCGAGCCTTGCTAAATCTAGATGAAACACTCAATCGTGAGTAATCAAATATGCAACCGCTAAACACTCAACACAACCTGCAAGCGATCACGCGACGCCATTTATTCAGTCAGTGCACCATGGGGATTGGATCTGTGGCATTGGCTTCGTTGTTGTCCGATGGCAAGCTTGTGGCAAATGATGGAACGAAATCGTCCTCCAATCCACTTGCACCTCGCCCGCCTCATTTTGCCCCGAAGGCGAAGAATGTCATTTTTTTATTTATGGCAGGTGGGCCTTCACAATTAGAAACATTTGACTACAAGCCGCGCTTGAATGAACTCAGTGGTAAGCCGATTCCTGAAAGTTTTATTGCGGGAAAGCGTTTTGCCTTCATGAGTAGCAGTCATCGAACTGACCTACTCGGTTTCCATCCAAAATTTCAACAGTATGGAGAGAATGGAACTTGGGTCAGCGATTATCTCCCAAATATTGCTGGGATTATCGATGACATTAGTTTGGTGAAAACTTGCAAAAGTGACCTATTCAATCATGCGCCTGCGAAGCTTTTCATGAATACCGGAAGCGGCTTGTTTGGGCGACCAAGCTTAGGCGCTTGGGTTACTTATGGAATTGGGAGTGAATGCGATAATCTTCCTGGCTTTGTTGTTTTGCAGAGTGGACCACGGGGCCCACGCGGTGGCGCGATGCATTGGACCAGCGGAATGCTTCCTACCGCTTATCAAGGTGTGCCGTTGCGAAACCAGGGAGATCCGATCCTAAATCTCTCCAATCCACAAGGTGTGTCAACCGAACAGCAGCGTCAGTTGGTTGATACTCTAAAGGAATTAAATCTGAAGCGATTGGTCGAGACGGGTGATCAGGAGATCGCGACTCGTATCAATGCTTACGAAATGGCATACCGCATGCAGTCGAGTGCCCCAGAATTAATGGATACCTCCGATGAGACTGCGGAGACCTTAGTGCTATATGGAATCAAGGATGCTAAGGAATCGAGTTATTCGAGAAATTGTCTGCTAGCTAGACGCCTGGTTGAACGCGGAGTGCGTTTCGTGCAACTCTATCACACCAACTGGGATCACCACGGCGGGACGACGGAGAATCTGGAAACCCATTTACCTGCGATCTGTAAAGAAATCGACCAGGCGACTGCAGCGCTAGTAAAGGATTTGGATCAACGCGGTTTGTTGGAGGATACGTTGGTCATTTGGGGAGGTGAGTTTGGAAGGACGCCCATGGGAGAAGTTCGTGAGGCAACCGGACGCAATCATCATATTGACGCCTTCACGATGTGGTTTGCTGGAGGCGGAATGAAGCGTGGTGAAGTCTATGGAGAGACGGATGAATTTGGTTTCGGCGCTGTAAGCAAACCAGTTCATGTACGCGATATCCACGCTACGATTCTGCATCTACTTGGCTTGGATCATGAAAAGCTTACCGTCAGGTTTCAGGGGCTCGACGTGAAGCTCACCGGGGTAGAGAAGGCTCATGTTTTACATGAGCTGATCGCGTGATGGTGGAATAGGAACCGACTAGTCGCGATCTATTTTCTTAACCTTGATTCGAAAGTGCGTCAGCGGATTCCTGTTTGGAACAAAAGTGGATTAAGCTATTAACAGTCCGTTTCCAAAGAAAATGCAAGCCGAAAAGACAATTCCCAGTACTGCAAATATCTTGAGTCGATTACTTTGAAATAGCCCACCGATTCCAAGTCCTAGGGCTATTAGCGCAAGGAACATAAAGCCAAACATAAAAAGACGGATTAACATTGCTGCTGGGGAATCCTCACTCATCCCCCCGCGAGTTGACGCTTCCATCATTCCTGCGACGACGAAGAGCAGAAACAAAAAGATTCCCGAAGTGATACTTAGTATGAATGAGGCGATGCCGAGCCCAGAGTGTTTTGGTTCCATTGGCGATTTCTTATGATAGCGGCAGTTAATCTTCTTCAGATTGACGACAGAGAAAGTATCATATTTGAGATACCCATTCAATTACTCCGGCAATTGATTCGTGTTGCCTGACCAAGATCCGCAAGATGGTTTCCAGGTACATGCTAAACGTCGGAAGGGAAAAGCGGATGTAGTTTGTTACGCCATGCAAGGGCATGGACATGGTTAGCCTATGCAACAGCGTCGGAGCAACGAGGATATGGGGGGAGGTGCGCGAGGCGATTTCCACGGGTACCGTGGCCGAGCAGGATGCTACTTTACTCTGTCAAATAAGGGTATTTCTAGATAGCCAATTCAAGATGCTTGCGCATTTGCCAGAGCCTTCCACCGAGTGTCTTATTCGTAGCTTTCTAACTGATGCTATCCCTCTTGCACCGGATCGAGAGGTCTTGGATTCAAGTGACACATTCAAGTGGCTTTCGCTGATCAGTATTTGTCTGTTGACCCTGGGATTCGTAACTGGATTCCGCGAAATCGTCAAGGAAAGATCGATTTTCGACCTTGAGCGGAAGCACGGTTGGAGAATTCCCGCTTACATCATTGCCAAGGTCGCCGCGTTAGCGGTCGTACTCCTTGTGCAAGTTGCCATTTTCAGGACCACGGTTGAACTTGGCTTCCGGCTTCGCGAGGCATTTGGGGGAGACTCTCTAGTATTGCTCTACCGACGCAGCATCGTGCTGTCTGCAAGTATGGATTGGATCGCGGCTTTGGCAT
>JBEGUT010000471.1:0-4070 GCA_041178745.1 Planctomycetota bacterium
GTTGCAGACGTTGGGATTGGCCCAAGACAATGATTATGCCACGTACCCGTGGTTGGGTAACACTGGTTCTGTCGCGTTACCACTGACTTTAGCTATGGCGGCTAAGACTCGCTTCATTCAAGCAGGACAGGAGACTGCTTTGTTGGGAATTGGTTCGGGAATCAATTCGCTGATGATGGGGGTGAAGGTGAATCACTTGCCGGTGGCTGGGGAGTTGGACGGGGCCGCTTTGCAGGCCCTTTCGCTTTGCGACGGTACCGAGAGGACTTCGATGTCTTCGGGGTCCGCCAAGCCGCCACACATACCTCTCGCCGGTTATAAGCAAGTTGTCGAACAGCAGTAAAGGGAAAGCCCCAAGAGCGAATGCGTTTGATGTGGGATTGCAGATCTTTTGCTTGAGACCACTCGGACATTTTTAATGTTAGCAGCATGCCTTCGATAGCCACACCTGGATAGCGCACGATGTCTTCGACCGCATCCAGGGTGTAACTAGCAGCGACGTTTGCATCGGCGGTGAGCCAGCGAAACTTTCTGAACATTCTGCGTTTGAGCTGTGCGGCTTTGCCACGCAAATGTGTGAAGTTGGGATGGCTCAGCAGTTGTGGATCCATTTCCGCAGGGTCGACACCAGAGACCTTCAGTCCCATTTCGAGTAGTCGCTGACAGGAACCACCGGGAGCACTGCCGATTTCTACAACCTCATCGCCGGGCTTCCAGGGGAATCTTGACCAAGCTACTGCTTCGGCCATTTTTAGATATGCGCGACTGAGCATTTTTTCAGGCCGGTGGACGGGTAGGGTGCCTCCGGGCCAACTGCTCGGACGATCCTGGGCGATGTGCATTCCAAACCACCAGTTTTTGGGATCGACGACGATGATGTCTAGAACCAAATCGCCAGATTGTGCAACAGTGTTTATCGACGGTGTGGAGGAAATGGCTGTTGGGCTAGTGCTCAACCGTTGCTTGAGGATCGATTCAATTGAAGTGATGGATTCCGTGGGGCCAGGTTCGAAGCCATGCCAGCCTGGTACCGAGGTGTCCCGCTGCCAAATGTGGATGACACTCCAGGAGTATTTAGGGAGTTTTGTGAGAAGGGAATCGATCAAGATTTCGTTGGTTTCCCCTTGAACCTGCCCCAGCGCGTGGCCGGTGCAGCGAATAAATGGTGAATTGGGTAAGCTGGGGAGGTCTTTGGGAAGGTCTTGCTCAGGTTGGGTAGACGAAATGAGCGTAGAAGAAGTCGGCAAAACTGAAGAATCGTCCAGTTTCAGCGTGATAAATCCGGGACGTGAGAAGGCGAGTTTCCAGTTCCCTAGCGGTGGCCCGACATCATTGAGAATCGTACGTTCGGCTCCAATTTGGCAAGCCACAAAAGCAAACTTAGGCACTGGGTCAGTCCGTCAAATTAAGGAGATTTAGGGGAAGTACTTCGGAATGCGTTGATGAAACGTTCAAGAACTGGTAGACGAAGTCACCTCTTTGCACGTATAACTTGATTCAGAAGAAGCAAAAGTGAAAGGGCTTTCTACCTGAATCGGTGAAAGGTTTTCCTGTTTCACCCTTTTGAGTAGAAGTTGCAAAGTTATACGAGTGCGAGGTTTATGTCGAAGAACGAAGAAGCTTTTGAAGTAGATGGAACTGTTACCCAGGCTTTGGCCAATACCCGCTTCCGGGTCCAATTGGACACTGGAACTGAGGTTTTAGCCCATGTGGCTGGACGAATGCGAAAAAATTTCATCAAAATCGTTCCTGGCGATAAGGTGCGTGTGGAGCTTTCTCCATACGACTTGACCAAGGGGCGGATTGTATTCCGCGAACGCTAATCGTTTCCGAGCTGAGATCCGTGCAAAATAATCGAGGTTCAATCGACTTGTTTGTGCGAAACACCGAGTCGCTAACTCGGGTAACAGTAACGGGGATGGGGCGAAGTTGAGACTTCGTCCATGGAAAGACGGCTCGTTTGTTAGTCACTATTTTAGAGTTGGTCCGAGTTGTTCGGAATCAACTGACGTGTGAGAGGTAGGCAAGCACGGTCGTAGCCTCAGCTCTCTTCTCTTCTTTATAACTTCATGCAACCGAAGGAGAATCGGATGTCGCGTTGGTGTATTTTTCGCGGGATGTCGCTCGCAGTTCTAGCGGCGTTTAGCCCTGCAGTAGCATCATTGAAGGCAGAGTCGATTTTTTCGAAACCTGTCGCAGTGATTTCTCTTGGAAAGCTAGACAACGTTCAACCAGATATCATCTACATGATGAGAGCCGTTGGTTCGCCTCAGATCGGCGGATTCGTCAACATTATGGTAGATCAGTACAGCCAAGGATTGGACCGAGAGCGTCCAGCTGGTTTCTTGGTTGCGATGCAAGGTGAAACCCCTGCTTTTCTGGCTTACATGCCACTGAGCGATTTCGATAAGTTCATCGAAGCGTTGCAAGCTTTTGGTGAGCCTGACGATTTGGGCGAAGGAAAGTATGCGATGGAAGTAGGTGCAAACACCGTTTTCGCCAAGAAAAGCGACAAGTGGTTGTATGTGGCTATGGATGAAGGTTTGCTGGAAGAATTGCCAGAAGATCCGACCAAGCTGAGTACTCCGACAGAAGAGCAGTATGAATTGTCCGCACGGTTGATGGTTCAGAATGTGCCTGCAGAAATTAAGTCGATGATTCTTGATCAGCTCAAGAACTCTTTGGACCAAGCCATGGCAGCGCAGAGCGAAGGTCAGTCGGACGAAGACCAGGCCAAGGCTGCTGAGGCTGGCGAGCAAACGATCGCTTCTCTTGAGAAGTCGATGGAGGAAATGTCCGAATTGATGATCGGTTGGAATATCGATTCCTCCGCAAAGAAAACCTACCTGGATTTCGGAGTACAGGCGGTTGAAGGTAGCCAGATGGCGACTGACATGGTCAAGCAGCAAGAGGTGACGACCGAATTTCCGGGGTTCTCGCAGAATGGTGCTGCAGCGACCTTCCGCTTCGGGTCTGCTCTAGCAGAAAAGGATCGTCCTCAGACCGTAACAAGTTTGGACACTGCCAAAGCCCAATTGCTTGCTCAGATCGAAGAGAACGAACAGATTCCTGAGGGCAAGGGAAAGGATGTTGCCAAGGATTTTGTTGAGAAGCTATTCTCGCTGTTGACCAAGACCGTTGAAGAGGGTGTATTTGATGGTGGTGCAACCGTTTTGCTGGATGGCGAAAAGCTGCGTGGTGTGTTGGGTGGCCGAATTGCAGATGGCAATCAGCTTGCTAACGATGTGAAGAGCATCTTTAAGGAAGTTAAAGATGTGCCTGAGGTACCTAAAGTGAACTTTGATGCATACAAGCATCAGAATGTTACTTTCCACACTGTGACAGTTCCAGTTCAGAATGCAGAAGGGGCTGTAGAGAAGATTCTCGGAACCGAATTGCCTTTGGTGATCGGTACAGGTGATAAATCTTTCTACTTAGGATTTGGAGCTGGTTGTGAGGATTTGCTCAAGGCAGTGCTCGACAAGAATGCTGCCGATGGAGCAACGAAAGTATCTCCATTGGAATTGTCGGTCGAAGTAGGACAGATTCTGCGTTATGCTCAGTCGGTCGAATCCAATCCATTCCTTGACATGGCTGCGGAAGCAATTCAGGATTTTTCGGGTAAGGATCATGTGATGGTCCAGAGCCGTCCGATTCCACGCGGCTTGGTATATCGTCTGACTGTCGAAGAAGGTGTGCTACGAGCCGCTGGTTCGCTGAGCCAAGGAAATGCTCAACAGTAGTCCCTTTGGGAGTAAGTTTTCAAGTTAGCTAACGCCATTTGGAAGCTACGAGTTAACAACTGAAGCGGCATTGCAGTAAAACGCAATGCCGTTTTTTTTTCGAGTCGCAACTCTGGCATATCGAGTAAGCGCGGTCGACGAAAATGAGTCGTCGTATTCTGAGATCGAAAATTCAGGAAGGTAGGTTGAGGTGTCCATCGTCGGCGAGTACGCTTGTGAGGTGGATCGTTGGAATACAGGCACTTTTCTACTCGGAGAGATTCACCGATGTTCAATCAACTTGTGCGGTCAAAATTGCGGTATTTTGTTTTGGGGTTGAGTCTTTCC
>JBEGUT010000472.1:0-4067 GCA_041178745.1 Planctomycetota bacterium
TTCAAGAGTCGCAGGGTCGCCATCAGCGTCGCTGCGGAAGTAGCTATCATTCATAGCCCAGTCCCTGAATTTGGCGTAGCGTAAACCAACCAGCGGCTCCAGAATACCTCCATAACGATAAGGTTCACATCGCCATGTCTTATTGGCTTCGAAGCTGGTGTAGTTAGCGACGTTTAAACTGTCTTGAATGATGTAGACGCGTTCGTTGTAGGTGCGATCGTTTCTATCACCGCGAGGAAACACGGGATCGGCCGTTGGATCGTTGACACGATCATCATCCTCATTGAAACGATTGATTCGCTCTTGATAGATGTTGTCATAAACATTCGGGCCGTCTACATGCCAAGCAGTGAACGACCATCCCGAATCCTTTTCGGTCATAAGACCGAAGTCGAATCGGTTACCCCAGGTGAAGTCACCTTGGCTTGATGAGGGTTGCGCATCAGAACGAGAAACCCAGACATTCGCCCGGTCGTAAGTACCGAACCAACCGTAGTTCGCTCGTTTCTTTGGCGCCAACTCTTCAACGTCCTGTAACTCCACAGGAGCGAAGAATTGCCAATCAGGATCGAATTCCAGGGGTTCCGCGAACGGATGATACGTTTGCCCCATAGATGCCTGCCCAGTTACAAACAGGGCTGCTGCGAAAAACAGACGCGAGAGTTTGCATATCACCGACATAGTTCACTTCCACATCTAGCACAGGATTGTTTGTCCGCACCGCCAGCGAGCGTCGGCTCATGTTGCTCGCGCAAAAGTCCGGTCGTGCAGGTAGTATCGGATCGTCCGCGAAATCAAGTTGAGTCGGTTTAGGTAAACCTTGTCGAAAAAAATGCGCGCGCCGCTTCGATTGCGGGGCAATTTGAGGAAATAACAAGAAATCGAACCAATCCAGGCAAAATAGCCAAACGAGCTAAGCCTGAATCAGCCGAATCAATAGCTTTTTGATAGCTATTTCTTTCCTAAACGTCGTTTAGACTCGAAAAATTCGGTCAGAATTTGACCGCAGGGGCCGGCTAATACACCGGCCGTGATCTCGCAACGGTGATTAAGACGTGGGTCTCGGAGCAAGTTAAAGAGTGAATCGACCGCACCTGCTTTAGGATCGGAGGCTCCATAGACGAGCCGTGGGACGCGTGCCTGCAAAATCGCTCCGGCGCACATGGGACAGGGTTCCAGGGTTACATAGAGGATGCAGTTTTCGAGTCGCCAGCTCCCAAGTTCAGCTGCGGCCTGTGTTAAAGCGATCATTTCAGCATGGGCCGTGGGATCTTTAAGTTGTTCTCGCTGGTTGTAAGCTGCGGCGATGATTCGATCCTGAAACACGACGACCGCTCCTACTGGCACTTCATCTTCACTGGCAGCTTGCTGGGCCAGGGCCAGGGCGTGTTGCATGTAGATCTGATCCATGGAAAGAGAATACCTTTCGAATCCATTGTTTAAAACCACGAGTCTGAATAGAGGCTTACAAGCGGTACGCCCTATTCTCTAGCAAGGGTTTGCTTACATTTGGAAAACCTGATTTGCTTAGAGGAGTATAGATGAAGTCTTGCTTAGCCGTAATTGCCTTGCCGCACTTGGAAGAACCGCGGTTGCCCGGTGCTGGGTAGCTGGGCAAGGAGGCAACGGGAAAAAGCCGCAGTCAAATCCAGCGGATGACAAGAGCTTCAGGGGGAGTCGTGTTACACGAAGAACGCGGGGAGGGAAACGACTGCCAATCTAAAATGAGATATAGTCATGGAAGGTTAAGGACTTTACATATGCTCTACGCGGTAGTTCTACGCCGTAGAGTAGAACAGCCAGGTAGCCATGCTGGTGGTACCTGGCGTTTTGAGTTGCTGTTGGCGGACAGGGATGAGCGATGCGAAAATCAATTGCCGTGGTAAATTTTGCCTACTTCGATTTACTTGACTCGGCAGTTTCTTCTGGGGTGAGCAAGCGGTATTTGAAATTGCGGACTGCGACGCGCGATTGATAAACGGCAAGGCCCATGGGGCGACTAGCGTTAACTTCGGAACGAAGTTGGAATTGATGGCCCTCGCGAGGTTGCTTGATGTATTCTTTATCATCGATCCAGCAAGTGATGTGATGCTTGTCGACGCGAACGCGAAACTTATACCACTTTTTGTTTTCGAAGTTGAAGTATTGAGTTGTGTTGTTGTTAGCAGCGTCATTGCTATCGATGCACGAGAGTCCGACGAGCGTACCTCCCCAGCCACCTCCCACGTAGGTGCAGTATCCATCCCCGACCGGGAAGGTTAATCCGCAGAGAAAATCGCTTCCTTCAAGTCGATTAGCTTCCATTTCGATTTCGAATCCTTCTTTAGGAAATTCACCTTTGAAGGTTGCACCGGTCAGCGGGAAGCCGATGTCCATTAGGAGTTCTTGATCTTTAAATTCGACTTTACCTTCGCCACCAAAAGTGGTTGCTTCCCATTTTTCTTTTAATTCGCCAGCGAGCAACGGCTTCCATTCTTTCTTGGGGGCGGGTTCCTCTGCTAGGCAGTTAGCAGGGGCCCGAGAGTTGGGTGGCAGGGCCTCACCCAAGAGAACGGCTCCAGCGAGAAGGAAACAAACTGGGAGCGATCGTAACCCGAAGAAAGAACTAGGAAAACTATTGAAGTAGGACATTTTCTCGATTCTCCGCAGCTGTTTTTAAGTATTTCCGGTGCCAGGACGAAACCTCAAAGGGTAGCCAGTGAATTCATAAACTAAGCTTTTTTGTCTCCCCATGCGACTGGCCAATCTGTACACCACTACGGGAAGACTTGCAAAAAGGGTTCCGGAAGGTAGGAAAAAAATGAGTTTAGCCTCTTATCACGGAATACGAGTCGCGAGTCTTTGCCTATCGGGATACTGGCTAGTTCTTTTTACGGGCACCCACCTTCCGAGGATTTCCATACCCAAGTTGCCACCTGGTAACGAAGACAAGTATCTACACTTTATTGCTTTCGCTGGCCTGAGTTTTCTATTGGCGTGGGCAATTCCTACGCGACTGGAGAACCGTTGGCGAAATATGCGATTGGCTGGACTTCTGGCGATTCTGTATGGGGCGATGGATGAACTGACGCAAATCCCTGTTGGACGCACAGCCGACTGGAAGGACTTTTTGGCCGATGTGATCGGAGTGGTGTTCGGCCTGTTCTGCTATGCATTATGCCGGGAACTTTATTGGCGATTGAGTTCCACGCCTTGGTTCAAGCGATTCAGTGGGGCGCGCTATCTAACGAGTGAAGCCAAAGCGGTTCGAATTTGAGCTTAATTGGGAATCGAAACGCGGAGGATATCAGCGATTGCGGCGGAGTCCGGGATGATTACCGACCTTTTTCAGGGAATTGAGAGTATCTCGGACGTTGATTGTTCATCGCCCTTTGTCGAATTTTGAGTGCGTTTCTGAATCTCAATCTTCATGCATTTGCGAAACGGGCAAGATCAGATGCCCAAGCTTCAACTAGGGTTTGTTGATTGACAAACCGATCTACTTCCTCGCTAGCAGCAAGGCTTCGTTGCCAGCAAGCGAGTGCACCTGTGCGACCACCTCGAAAGACTTTCGCACCATTGGTACTTTCGCGATCTAGCGTCTCATCGCATGGATCCCCTTGGCCCTCAAGAACTAGAAGCAATTGTTTGTAGAATTGCTCGCCGAATTGAAAAACGATTTTCAAGCGATCGCGTTTGGCTGCAGCGGCATCTTTACCGACACGTTCCGCCAATCCACTTACCGCTTTTGCCAACTCAACGAAGTCGAGCGGCGAAGCAGAGAGACGCTTGAATAATTGTTGGCGAAACTGTCTCAGCTCACTATCTTGCAGTTGCAGGGCTTGAACCACACTACCTCCTGATGAACGAGCGAGTTCTTCGAGTTCAGAAGCGGCTACCATTGGCTCAATTCGCTTCAAAACCTCCAATGTTTGCTGAATACTGAGCGGGCGAAATCGAACGATTTGGCTTCTTGAGCGAATCGTGGGGAGTTGGCGTTGTTCGCTGGTACCGACCAAGATCAGTACGGAACCTGGAGGAGGTTCTTCGAGTGTTTTTAACAAACAGTTGGAGCCTTCCTCTTGCAG
>JBEGUT010000473.1:0-4050 GCA_041178745.1 Planctomycetota bacterium
ACGAGCACGAGCGCGAACCCCGCTGTCAGCCGTTCAACTTGATCAAAGCAATCCGGTTCGAAACGAGAATTCCATCGTTTAAATCGATCCTCGCTCTGCAGCGTCATTCGAGCACGAGAAGGTTGCCGACTACGTTGCCCCCTGACAACAGCAACGACGAATCGACTTACTTCGAACCAACCAGTGGCGGTTGCTGCCCGATTCGGTCTAGGCAACGTGCAATCTGACGAACAGCCTGTCGCAATCGATTCTCGTTTTCAACCAAGGCAAGTCGAAGATAACCCTCGCCAGCTGGACCAAAGCCGCTGCCCGGACTTACAGCAACATCACCCTTCTCCAACAGCAACATTGCAAAATCCATCGTGCTCATTGAACTTGCCCAAGGCTCAGGAACCTTTGCCCAGACAAACATACCAGCCCTTGGTGCATTGACTTCCCAACCAATGCGCCGCAATCCTTCCACGAGCACATCGCGGCGGCCTTGATAAATCTTCGACTGCGCTTCGACATACGCTTCGGTATCTCGCATCGCGACGATCGCTGCGATCTGAATCGCTTGAAACATACCGTAGTCGTAATAGCCTTTGATTGTTGCTAGACCTCGCACCATTTCCGAATTGCCAGCGCAGAATCCAACGCGCCAGCCGGCCATGTTGTAGCCTTTGCTCATCGTCGTAAACTCAACGCCGACATCGGTCGCACCCGGAGCCGAAAGGAAGCTAGGAGGGCGATAACCATCGAAGGCAACATCGGCATAAGCAAAATCGCTGATGACCATCAATCCATAACGCTTCGCCAACTTTACCACATCGACAAAGAACTCGGGCTCTACCGTGACCGTCGATGGATTGTGTGGATAGTTGATGATCAATAATTTAGGACGCGGATAAAAATGCTGGCACGTGTAAGCGATGTTCGAAAGAAACTTTTCGCTGTTTGCTACTTCCAATGCGACCACGCTACCGGATGCTAAAACAACGCCGTACATGTGAACCGGGAAATAAGGAGCTGGGATGATCGCCACATCACCGGCGCCGATCAGGGCCAGCAGCATATGACTGAATCCCTCTTTGCTACCGAGCGTCACTATCGTCTCGGTCTCCGGATCAAGCCGCACACCGTACTTGCGCAAATACTTACTGGTCAATTCCCGGCGCAGATTCAGAAGGCCATTGGACTTGCTGTAGCCATGGTTGTCTTTATCCTGTGCGGCCTCAGCCAGTTTCTCGATCACCATTTCGTGAGGAGGATCCGATGGATTCCCCATGCCCAGGTCGATCACATCGCTCCCAGCTCGACGCTTCTGATAGAGCAAGTTGTTGATTCGCCCGAACATGTAGGGAGGTAAGCGATGAACGCGCGGGGCAAAGGTCACCTGGAAAGGTTGTCCCGAGGTATCGTTGGGTACCGAGATGGGATTATTTTCTGGTTTCTGGCCCGGTGAATTCATACCGAATACTCTCTCATCTAACATGCCAATCTATCACGCCAACCAAATCAGGGGGTACGATCAAATCGATCTTCCTGACGTGTCTCTAAAGCTAGAAAAAAAATCGTCCAGCCAGAAGGGAAACTTGGCGGAAATAACCGGAAAGTCCAGTTTGTTAAAGCTTTAAAACACCCTTATTGTTTCCATTTTGGGAGAATTGGGCAATGACACGCCGCTAACGAATCCCCCAAACATCCCAAACTGCTATCCCTGCCCGATCTTTTAGATATCTAAATCGCTCGAGATCCTTGAGCGCCCTCCCTTCCAGCGAGTTTCCGGTGGCCCGATAAGCTTCCAAACGCTTTTCTAAAACAGCCTCCCTCCACCAGACATTCGGTTCCATGGCGACAAAATACTGAGCGGTTTCCTCGGCTCCAACTCGGTCTGCGATCCACATCGCGACCCACTGACGCAGGGTTTCAGACCGGTACCCCAGCCATGGTTTGCTCAAAACTTTGTAGATCCGACTCGCTTCCTCTTGAGAAAAAACGATTTTTTCATCGGTCAGCTTAGCCAATAACATGCCCAGTATGACATCGCTAGCCCAAGGGTCTCGATTCAAATCCTCACCCATTTTTTCAAGTCGCTCGATGAACGATCCATCCAGCCTTCCGAAAGCTGCGAGCGATTGCAACACCGAAACTTCTGCCGGACTGATTTGAGAAATGACATTGACCGATTCCTCCAACGGTTCAACACCAGTCATCGCGGAAGCAAAAGCGATCATCGTATGTTCAATCGGCTCCTCTGGAGAACGCTGCAGCTTTTGCCAAGCCTCCAGGGCAGCCTCATATTCCTGCTGATGAAGCGATTGATACACATCTTTCATGATAAGAAGTTCGGAGGATGAATTCGCCGGTAACTTTAACTCCTCCCCCCACCATGCGCGCAATGTTAGTCGTCGTTTGCGAACAATCTCCAAATCGAAGGTGCCAAGCACTTCCGGCACGTCATCGCTAGCAGCGATTGCGAGTTGATTTAGTTTTCCAGAGACCTGACTGAGCGGCTTACCGACCGAACGCGCAAATCCATATTCAAGCCAAGTGCAGTCATCGGTATTAGCTGGACTTGGCCAAGTATCAATGAAGCTCTGAATCGTTTTCATTCCACCGACATAGTGGGCCAGTAATCCATAGGCATTCTCAAGTCGCCACGTTCTTAGCATTGCCTCTTTCAAAACAGGATCTGCTTGCAGTCGACGATTAATATCCTCTAGTCGAATCGGTGAACTTTGGTTGCGACAAACCAGAACAAGATCACCGACCTTGGTACGCCAAACTTGGACATCCGTAAAAACTTCGGACACAGTCTTTAACATCGAAGCAATCGTCTGCTCTTCCACTTCGTAAGCTTGAACCCATTGCAGTAGAATTCCATCATCAGCCATCCTTGCTTTAAGATTTTTATAGAACTGAACGGTCAACAAGTTCGCCACACCGGCACGATAAGGATTAGAGGGTTCCGAGACAATCAGATCGTAAGTATCTTTGGTTGTTAGGGCGACTTCGCGCGCATCGCCTAAAATTACTTCGACTTTTGGATTCTCGAGGACTTTGCGATTAAAGGGCTCGCACAAGCGCGCCATTTCTAAAACCGCTGGCTCCATCTCAATGACTCGCAAATGCTCCAGACTAGCGATATCACCGAGCCATCCTGCTGTCTCTCCTGTTCCTAAACCGATCACTAAGGTCTTGCGGATTTGGTCTTTCAGTAGTGGGCCAAGCAGTCCTAGACCAACTTGCGTCTCCGCATCGAGAAACGCGTTCCCATCGGACTTGCCATTCATATAGAACGTGGGACTATCGCCGATACGAATCCCCATCGCTGATTCGCGGCCATCGGTTTCCCAATAGACCTGTCGACGCGCATTGGTCAGCCAATCCTGCACTGTGTTTGAACTGGACCAAATCTCACCGATACGTCCAGCACCAATGGAGTTATGACGCCATCCAGCTGTAGGTCCAGGTTGCAAGACCGACCAAAGACAAAGCAGCCCCAATGCACCTGGCACCATCCATCGTCGCGTCTGCTTAGCCTGTGCACGATTAGCCTGTGTACCATACCACGCAACCACCAACCCAATCCCGACCAAACCGATCGATGTCGCTCTCCACAAGCCGATCGCTGAAAAGATCGGCAACAACCAAAAGCCTCCCAGCAGTGCCCCGCTGATCGCTCCCAAGCTGTTGAGCCCATAAACCCATCCAAGGTCGTGCCCCAGCCCACGTCTTCCTCGACCAGAGAGCGAAATCAGCAAAGGAAACTGAAATCCACTTAATAGGGCAGCGGGCAAAATTACTAACGCCGAAAATCCTAACCAACTTTGAACAAGGTCGGCAAAAGAAACGGCATCGACTCTTTCAGAAGCTGCGAGAACGGCTAAGCGATCTCCTAGAACCAACGGAACAGCGACAAGTAAACCTTGCAGTGCAAATGAATTGGCGAGCCACTGCGATTTGGGAGTGAAGCGACTCGCCAGAAGACTAAAGAGAATTCCACCACCAGCGATTCCGATCAAGACAACGCAAAGAATGGTTCCGAAGGTAAACGTCGAACCTCCC
>JBEGUT010000474.1:0-4034 GCA_041178745.1 Planctomycetota bacterium
GGGCCATCCAAAAATCGGCGCCGATCTACTGAAACGCCACGGCGAAAATGAAATCGTTGTACATGCCGCACTCGGACATCATGATCTTTTGGTAACCGAATACCCGTACACGCTCATCGTCGCCACTGCTGACGCCTGCAGCGCGTCGCGACCTGGAGCACGTCGCGAATCGCTCGAGCGTTACATCAAACGCATGGAAGAACTGGAAACGATCGCCAAGGGCTTCCCCGGCGTTGACCAAGCGTTCGCCATCCAAGCTGGCCGAGAACTCCGTGTGATCGCCAATGCTCGCGATACCGATGACGCCAAAGCCGCGAAGATTTGTCGCGATATCGCGGAGGCCTTCGAACAACAATTAACCTACCCTGGCGAGATCAAGGTCACAGTCGTTCGCGAATCCAGATTCACCGAGGTCGCTCGCTGACGTGGTGCAACTCCCTCCGCCTCCTCCAGACGGCCACGATCGAATCCTGCTTGTCGGCGATATCGTCGGCAAGCCAGGAACCAAGATGGTTTGCCAAGCTGCAACTTGGCTTAAAGAAAAACTGCAGCTCTCCGCCCTCGTCGTCAACGCGGAGAATTCGGCAGATGGCTCAGGATTGACCATTAAGGATTACAACCGCTTGATTCAAAGCGGTGTGGATGTGATTACCCTGGGAGATCACATCTACCGTAAACGAGAAATTATGGAAGTTCTTCAGTCCCGCACGAATATTGTGAGACCAGCCAATTTTCCTGCCGAATCGATTGGACATTGCTGGGCCGAAGTCGAACTACCAAACCAACGCAAGTTGATCGTTGTCAGCTTGATGGGTCGCGTCTTTATGAAACCCGTCGATTGCCCATTTTATGCGGCCGATCGCGTTCTCAAACAGATTCTTGCAAGCGACGATCTCGATGATCCTAAAACTCCCAACGCCCAAAAGAACTCGATTGCCAAAGCTTCTCAGCGTCCCTTCATCTTGATCGACTTTCATGCCGAAGCGACAAGCGATAAGCAAATACTGGGAAGATACTTAGATGGCCGCGTCACAGCCGTTCTGGGGACTCACACCCACGTCCCAACCGCTGATGAACAGATATTGCCTGCAGGTACCGCGTTCCAGTGCGATGTCGGTATGACAGGTGCCTTCCACAGCATCCTGGGTCGCAAAATCGAACCCGTTCTCGAAGCAACCCTAACATTCAGCCCCATCAGTTTTTCGGTGGCAACCGAAGATGTTAGACTCTGCGGCACCTGGGTCGACGCCTGCCACGCGACTGGACTTGCAACCGCAATCGGTCGAATCGTGGTAAAGGAAGCTGACTTGGAAGCCTAACTCATGTCTACCACGGTGCCTCGCTACCAACCACTACCGTTATGGCTGCGAATCCTTTTGGTTATAATTCCCCTTGGACTCGGTACGCTCCTTACCATTGCCTCCCAACTTTCCCCCGACCGCCGTGGCTTTGGTACCCATCAACAACTCGGCTTCCCAGAATGCTCCTTCAAAATACTCTGGGATATTCCCTGCCCCATGTGCGGCATGACCACCTCTTGGTCCCATCTGATGCATGGGCAAATCATGCAATCCTTTGAAGCAAATCAAGGAGGAGCTTTGTTAGGCCTAACCTCAATGCTTGCAATTCCCGCTTGCCTTTGGCGAGCCTGGTTGGGAAGGGCGACCAGGAATAATTGGCTTAGTTCTACAACATTGCTCTGGCTTTGCATTGTCATATCTGTTATCGCAATGCAGTGGGTTTGGCGTCTCTAGAGCAAGGCCGAAGGAACTGGCTGATTGTTCGGTGAGTTTGCTTTTTTAAATTCGTCTTTCGATTGTTTAACAGGGAAACATGGATGTTCCTCAACGAATATAGCGCGAGCCACAAAGCTCGTGCCAGCAAATACTCGCTTGCTCTATTGGTCTGCTTTCTCTGCGGAACAACTCTGAGTAGCACTGGGTGCGTTTCTCTGATCGCCAACTTGATCCATGTGATCAAAGGAGACAAAATCCCGGCACCTTGTGATAAGCTGGAGGAAAAGCGGGTTGCTCTGGTGGTCAACAGCGAGTCTGGAATGAATGACATGGCGGTTGTCATGCTGGGTCGAAACATTCGAGATCTGCTGAATCAGAATGTTAAAAAAATCGATCTGGCACCGCAGGATCAGGTCGAAAAATGGGCAGACGACCAAGACTGGGAAAACATCGATTACCAAGCTATCGGAAAAGGAGTTAAGGCCGATTACGTAGTCGCCGTTGACATGATCGACTTAGAACTTCGGGACGGTGATACGCTCTACCGAGGGAACTGCGATGTTTTTACAACCGTCTATGAAGTCTCTTCCGGCAAACCCGTTTACAAAACCTCGATCTCGAATTTTTCATTTCCCAGCGTTGGAGGCCAACCGGTCACAGGTACCGATGAGGGGAGTTTCCGCAGACTTTTCTTAGGAATTGTTGCCGAGAGAGTTGCTCGCAACTTTTACCCCTATAACCCCGACGAGGATGTCGCCGCGGACGCTGAAGCTTTGCAGTTCTAAAGGCTTCAACCATTCCGCCTAGCAACCCCATCAAAGCGGTGAATTCGACTTTTACCAAACAGCCTACGCATTAAACACCATCCTGGCATGGTCGCGACAAGTTTGCTGGTTTAAGCTGCTAAACCACCTTCTGGGTAACAAGTAATGCGTTGCAGGATGATTCCCTCAGCGGAGAGTGCCGACTATTTTTAGGAAGCCTCGGGACCGCATGTTCTCTTGCACTTCGCCAACTTCTATACTTGCAGTAGGGTTTCTGTTCTCTTATCAAGAACCATAAGTTATTTTAACTGCTTGATCTTTCCTATGCTTGATCCTCCCGGATGGAAAAGATATTCGGAAAGGCTAAAGCATTGGTGATTTGAGATGGCACGTGATTGGCGACGAAACCTCTGTCTCAGTGGACAATATTGGGTGTAGCATCTTCAGCGGCATCGAAAGCAGAGGGCTTTGCAATGAACTCGATCGAAAGGTTAAGCCGTCATGCTAGACGACGCCTTGCGTTTACTTGCTTCTTGCAAAAATTCCCTCTTTGCTTTGCCGGCTACTTCGCCCTCGCAGCCCTCGCGATCGGAATCAACAAAGTTTGGGCCGTTCCTATCGACGGAAAAATATGGCTTGCAACATGGATAGCCGTTGCAGCACTCGCAACGATGATCCACACGTTGATTTTGGTGAAGTGGAACACCCCGAGCATTTTGCAGTCAGCCATCGAAGTCGATCGTCGCTTTGGTCTGCGCGAACGCCTATCTTCGGCTCTTGCACTATCGCCCGATCAACTGCAATCACCACTCGCACAAGCCCTCCAATCCGATGCGCAGCGACAAGCCGAGCGGATCGATATTCGGGATCGTTTTGAGGTGCGATTGAGCAAATGGTCTCTTCTTCCCCTCGTACCCGTACTAGCGATCACTGCGATGCTTTGGCTCTCAGATGCCAAAGAGAAAGCTGCTCTAGCTGAAAACGCCAGCAAGCAACTCACCGTTCAGCAGATGAAAAATTCGACGCAACCTCTGATCGAACAGATTCGCAAGAAACGAGAGGAAGCGGAAGACAAAGGGCTGAAAGAGACCGCTGAACTTTTCAAACAACTCGAAGGACAGCTAGAAAAACTTCAGAAGGAAGGGAAGCTTGAGAAAGCAGAAGCTCTATCAAAATTCAACGATCTGAAAAAACAGCTAGAAGAACGCCGCAAAGAAGTTGGTGGAGGAGAAAACCTTCAAAAGAATCTCGAGAAGTTGAAGGACTTAAGCGATGGGCCCGCCGAGAAGCTGGCAAAAGCGATGGAGCAGGCCGACTTCGATATGGCTAAACAAGAAATCGACCGATTGAAAGAGCAGCTGCAGAAAGGTGAACTCTCGGAAGAGCAGAAGCAGCAACTCAGTAAACAGCTTGAGCAAATGGAGAAGGCGTTAAAAGATGCCGCCAAGGCAAACGAGCAAGCTAAAAAGGAACTACAACAAAAGGTTGATGCTGCGAAACAAGCAGGCGACATGCAACAAGCTGCCGAGGCGCA
>JBEGUT010000475.1:0-4033 GCA_041178745.1 Planctomycetota bacterium
ACGAGCTTGCATCCCCAAGAACGAATCTGTCCAAAGATCGCCTGCGAATACTCTTGATCGCTGGAATATTTTTTTCGCGGCATAACTTGCAAGGGGATCCCTGCATTCTCCGCAATCGCAACACCACCGACTTTACTGCGACTGCTGATGACGCCCCGGAATTCGACAGGTAATCCCATCTGCTGTTGATGCTGGATTAGGTTTTGCAGAGTGGTTCCACCGCCGGAAATCAGAACAGCAATCGGAAGCGCATCCATACCTACCCCTTGTCATCAAAAACCGATGCCACTAACCGACGATCTGTATTCCTAGATCGACTTGATAACTTCCCAATTCCACCGACTCCAGCGTAACACCATCCACTGGCTGGCGAACAATTTCAGTGATCAATGCCGCTTGCATTATCGAAACTTGTTGTTCACCCAGCATCTGCTCGACTTCCTCATGGACACCGACGAGCACCAAGCGGATGCGATCCGTAAATCGGCACTGACTTTTCTTACGCATATCACCAATGATTCGATTGAGATCTTTCGCGAGCCCTTCACGAATCAACTCTGGCGTCAGTTCAGTGCTTAGCACCACAACACATTGCTTGCCTTGAGCCGCGGCCCAGCCGCTTTTGGCTTGCAATCGTACTTCAATATCTTCGCGATCGAGAATAACTTCTTGTGAATCGATCTGTAATCGAACTTGACCATGATCCTGCAACTGCTGTAGCAACTCAGCGCCGCGAGCAGCCCCTAAAGCCGATTTCACTTTAGGCAATAGAGGTCCAACGCGTGGGCCGAGTCGACGAAAATTAGGTACAACGGTGTACTGAACGTACTCGTCGGCTCGTTCGGGATAATCGATTGCTTTGACGTTGAGCTCTTCTCGCAAGATCGCGTCATGATCCTGCAGCCAGCTGAGATGCTTGTGATCTGCCAGTACGACTTCAACGCGAGCGAGTGGCTGCCGAACTTTGAGCTTTGAGTCCATCCGAGCTGCGCGACCGAGCGAAGCGATTTCGCGCAGCGTTGCCATCTGCTCCACCAACGCCTCATCGCGATACTCAGCAATGCTCTGCGGATAATCGCATAGATGAACGCTCTCACGCACTCTTCCTTGAACAGGTCGAACTAACTCTTGCCAAATCGCTTCGGCCGTGAATGGTACAAATGGCGCGATCAGTTTCGTAATGACGACGAGGCATTCATAAAGGGTCCAATAGGCATCGACCTTATCGGGCGAATTCACATCTTCAGCCCAGAATCGATCTCGACTGCGACGAACGTACCAATTGCTTAAACCATCGACCAAAGAAATCAAACGCTGGCAAGCCCCATAGTTGTCATAGGCATCCATGCATTTGACGATTTCGTCAGTTGCCAGAGTAAGTTCTGAAAGAATCCAGCGATCCAATTCATCGCGTTGCGTTACGGGGCGATATCGCGGTGATCTTGCAAGTTCCTGCGGAGTTAACTGATCTAAATCGCCAGCGATATCGGCGGGACCTTTGAAGCCATCAATCTCGCCATAGATCGTGAAGAAACTGAGTACATTCCACAGTCGCAGAAGGAACTCGGGGATACTGTCCCGAATGGCTCGTTCAGAATAAATAATCGAGTTCCAAGGCGGCTGATTCGCAAAGAAATACCATCGCAGCGCATCGGCCCCATGATTATCAAAGATTTCCTGTGGGCTGCGATAATTGCGCAACTGCTTGGACATCTTTCCCGTCTTGCTGACGTACTGCGTTCCGCACTCTCGCCGCGCCTCTTCCTCGGTCAAAAAGCGTCGCTTGCCATCCTTGCTCTCATACCACTCGGCGAGCATCAGTCCCAAGACGATGCAATTGCGGAAAGGATGTGGATAGGCATGCTCTGCCTGAACCAAACTTGTGCCAGATGCGCCGGACGTAGCGGGAGATTTCTCGGCACTTGCTTGCTTACCGAACAGCATCGTGCTGATCGCCAACTGGCTGTAGAACCAACCACGAGTTTGGTCGATCGCTTCGGAGATAAAGTCTGCCGGGAATTGGCTAGCGAATTCGGCTTGGCCTTGATGTGGATAGCCCCACTGAGCAAACGGCATAGCACCGCTGTCATACCAACAGTCGATCACTTCACTGACACGTCGCATGCGACTGGTAGCGTCGAAAGGTGACTGGTAAGTCACGGCGTCTATGTATGGCTTATGTACTTTGAGGTCTTCGACGAGCTCAGGGTTAGCGGCCTTGGCTTTCTCCCAAACCTCAGTGCCTGACAGACCTGGCTTGGTGAGCAATTCGTCGTAGCTTCCCAAGGCCTCCATGCGACCAGTCTTTTCACAAACCCAAATTGGAAGCGGTGTGCCCCAGTAGCGTTCTCGCGACAAAGCCCAGTCAACGTTGCTTTCCAAAAAGTTTCCAAATCGACCGTCTCTAATGTGATCGGGCATCCAACCAATTTGTTTGTTATTGCTGAGCATCTCATCGCGGAAAGCGGTCGTTTTGATAAACCAGCTTTCGCGAGGGTACTGAATCAAAGGATCCTGATCGGCTCGCCAGCAAAATG
The DNA here is from genome assembly GCA_041178745.1 of Planctomycetota bacterium. Taxonomy (GTDB): domain Bacteria; phylum Planctomycetota; class Planctomycetia; order Pirellulales; family Pirellulaceae; genus JAFLCP01. The sequence continues at coordinate 2,538 of JBEGUT010000475.1, forward strand.
GATAGTCATGCAGATACTGCTCTTGGTGGTAAAGCAAGTTGGCTTCGCGCAAAGCCCTGGTCACACCGCGATCCGCATCTTTGACCCAAGTGCCTTGAAAAGGTGGCGCCTCGCTCGTGAATTTGCCATCTGGCCCGACAGCGCACAGCAACGTTGGATGCTCGCCTGCCACAAAGCGATCCTGTTCCTTGAGAAGCACTTCAAAGTCGACTTCACCGAAGGCTGGAGCAAGATGAACTAAACCGGTTCCACTTTCGGTTGTTACAAAGTCCGCTGCAACAACACGCCAGTACTTAGGCTGCGAACCACCTTGCTTGAGATTCCCTAGGGAGTCAGCAAGTGTTTTTGCATAAAAATCGAATGGCGGTTGATATCGCCATCCGACCATTTCACTTCCCTTGATGGTTTTGACAATCTGCAGATTCAGTTTCGCTTTTTCAGCTAAGGTAGTTACCAACGCTTCGGCCACGATGAGCTTTCGTTCCGACCCATCGTCGCAAACCGCATATACTAAATCGGGATGAATGGCAGCGAACTGATTGCTCGGAAGCGTCCAAGGTGTTGTGGTCCAAACGATAAGACTTGCGTCGACAAGATCTTTATCCGTTGGATCGATAAGAGGGAACCTTACATACACGCTTGGATCAGCAACTTGCCGATATCCTTGCCCAACCTCTCCGCTACTCAGCGCCGTGCCACCTTGTGCCCACCACCATACGATCTTGTAGCCTCGATAGAGAAGCCCTCGATCGAAGAGGTTTTTTAGCGACCACCAAACGCTTTCGACATAGCTTTGGTGATAAGTCACGTAAGCATCGTTCAAATCGATCCAAAAGCCGAGCCGCTCAGTGAGTTGCTCCCATTGTTGCATGTAACGCCAAACACTTTGTTGGCACTTTTGGATAAAGGGCTCGACACCGAAAGACTCAATTTCTTCCTTGCCATGAATCCCAAGTTCTTTACAAACTTCCACCTCCACAGGGAGACCGTGGGTATCCCAGCCGGCTTTGCGCAGGCAATGGTAGCCACGCATGGTTCGGTAGCGTGGAAACAAGTCTTTGATGGCTCGAGTTAGGCAGTGCCCAGGGTGCGGCATGCCATTGGCAGTCGGAGGCCCTTCATAGAAAACGAAGGAAGGGCCACCGCTCCGTTGCTCCAAACTGCGTTGATAGACGCGATTAGCCTTCCAAAACTGAAGAATCCGCTGCTCAAGTTCGGGGAACCGAACTTCCGTGCTAACCGCTTTAAACATGGATGATTATTTCCTCAATCGTCAAAGTCAGGATCTTCGCCTGGCTCGACCTCACCGTCCAATTCCTCATCGAAGTCATCTTCATCTTCGGACAGGCCGTCGTCATCAGGCTCGATATCGTACTCGTCCTCGAGTTCCTCTTCGAAGTCATCATCGAAATCATCATCGAAGTCTTCTTCATCGAAATCATCGAATGGATCATCATCCTGCTCTGATCCATCGTCCGTACCGTCTAAATCGTCAC
>JBEGUT010000476.1:0-4031 GCA_041178745.1 Planctomycetota bacterium
GACCTTGTCCGATTATTTCCAACACTTTCTTGCTGGTTGTTACCAACTTCAAGCGTTTGATCATGCAGAACCTTACTGTTCATGTCGTACTGAGCATGAATCCGAATCTGCTCCTTGCCTTGAGTATCATCCATCGACAACTCATTGTAGCCATCACCTTTGTAGGTTTTTGTCTTGATGCCAGATCGAGTCTTCTCGCCGGGTAATTCAAACGGAGGCATCGCCTCTTGATGGTAAACGCGACCAGTGATGATAGGTCGATCCGGATCACCTTCAATAAACGATACAATCACCTCTTCCCCAACCCTTGGAATACTGATTCCCCCAAAACTATTTCCCGCATGCGTTTGGGAAACACGCATCCAGCAAGAATGGTTTTCACCAGCTTCAGGCTCTCGATCCCACTGAAAACGCACTTTGACTCGACCATATTTGTCTACATGAATCTCCTCGCCTGGAGGGCCAACAACCTTCGCTGTCTGTACGCTCGATAGGAATGGCTCGGGAGTCTCCCGAGTAGGACGAAAATGCGATGTTCGCGGTACGCACTTGAAAGCATTTATATACTCAGCTGCCATCCCTTGATCGGAGAAAGGACCGCCGGGCTGAGTTGCATGATGATAGACGGCTGTTAGTAGATAGGATTTTCCTTCCTCATCCTTGCAACTTGCATGCTTGGAAAGCTTGAATCCAAATCCTGGAGAAAATGACTTACAAGTTCCTCTCCCAGAAACGGAATCGAAACGGATCTCTTCTTCTTGGAGCCGCATCTTGGCTATCTCATCTCCTTCATCTTCGGTCGCATAGTCGCCTGGGAAATCGTACAACTCGTAGCCTCGGTTATTCCGCATCGAAACACTTGCGGATTTCGATGCTTTTGCAGTTAGGCTTGTCGATGGCTTTTTAAAATTGTAATCCGAGTATTCCCACTTCCCGGAAACCATTTCGTAGGCATGCTCCCAGCTGTTAATGGCATCGTTTTTGGTTTCACCCGAATTCGATTTTCGCAACTCCACATCTGCATCAAGACAACTTGGATAAGTGGCTTGGTCCGAAAGCACTAATTTATGCTCGTTTTCGCTATGCTCAAAATAATAGTGCACACCGTATTTCTCTAACGTACGACTTAAAAAATTGAAATCGGTTTCGCGGTATTGAACTGCATGCTCGACCTTACGTTTGTTCAAAATATCTGCCTTGTCCATATTGTTCCAAGACTGAACGTGTCCGTATTTCGAGACATGGCTAAAAAAGACATCCAAAACTTGCCTAAGACTTTTTTCTTCCTGCTCAGGAAGGTAGACGAATGAACGAGTCGCACGTGTCGCAAACCATAGCCATGGAACGAGCCGAACTTTATACGAGCGCGACATTTTCCCACCCAGGGTATTACTAAAGTCGCCGGCCCAGAAATGGCTCACATATCCATGAACCCACCTCGGCGACTTACCATCGCCTCGATCAATCCTAACCCCCAAAGGCTGACCGATAATATCCTCGGGTTTTACCTCTTTCTTAGGGGAAGCAATAACTAACGTAAACTCGAAGAGTCGAGACAACTCCTCTCGCCCAGATAGTTCGATCGCAGTCGCTTCATCACCAAATAGATTGGTTGGCTTTATTTCAAGCAGTCGATTGGACATACTGGGTAAACTCCTCGATCCGGACAAAGGCCGGAGCTCTTACTACGACGCAAAACGGTATTGCTCAGCAAATACAGCGATATTTGCAACGAACTACTTCAGGCAAGCTGCACATGATTGCGCGTAACTTCCCCCAGAAGTATCCAACGACCGTTGTCGTCACCAGCACGGTAGTGTTTCCCCAGCTTTGGGAAAATATTCAGAAATAAACCCCCGATCCACCCAAAAGTACAGGAGAACCGGGGGCCAATGCTCATTCCAGCTCAGCTTATCTCAAATGCAAACTGCTGCTCGGGAGTGGTTACCACACGAACTTTGGTCACCGGTTCACCCTGTGCCAGTCGTTTGAGTAACTCGGCCGATAATTCAGGCAACAACGACCTTGTGAGAATATGATCGATGTTACGGGCACCTGTATCAACCTCTTTGCAACGATCTGCGATCAATTGGATCAATTCATCAGAGTAGGAGAACGCAGCGTTGTAGTTTTCACTTAGCCGTTTGCCAACTTTACCCAACTTCAGTCCGATGATCTTGCGGATCACATTCTCCGCCAATGGATAATACGGAATCACCGATAACCGCCCCAAAAACGCTGGCTTGAAGGTCTTAAGCAATTCAGGGAACAGTGCCTCTGTGAAAGCCTCAGGGCCGGGAGTTGTATCAGGATCCGAACAGAGACTCTTAATAAGATCCGTTCCCGCATTGGAGGTCATCAAGATGACCGTATTCTTGAAGTCGATATCGCGACCTTCGCCATCCTTCATCGTTCCCTTATCAAAAACCTGATAGAAGATATCCTGCACTCCGGGATGGGCTTTTTCCATTTCATCGAGCAGCACAACGCTGTAAGGTTTTCGACGTACCGCTTCGGTTAGGACACCACCTTCGCCATAGCCGACATAGCCAGGAGGCGATCCCATCAATAGCGACACTTTGTGCTCTTCCTTGAATTCCGACATGTTGATCACTGTCATATTTTGCTCACCACCGTAAAGCAACTGAGCCAGTGAAATCGCCGTTTCGGTTTTACCCACACCGCTGGTACCAGCCAACAAGAAAACTCCAATTGGCGTTCGTGGATCATTCAATCCTGCTCGTGATGTTCGAATCGATTGGGCAATGCGCTGGAGCGCATGAGTCTGTCCAACAATCTGCTTCTCGAGCAATTCATGCAGGTTTAGTACCGTTTGAATTTCATCCGCCACCATGCGGCCTACAGGAATACCCGTCCAGGAAGCTACCGTCTCAGCGATCGCTTGTTTGTCAACCACAGGATGAACGAGTGGATCATCTCCCTGCAGACTCTTCAGTTCCACCTGACTTTCATTCAATTCCGATTTCCACTTTGCGATCTGTTCTGGTGTCATTGGCGGCGCAGTTGGCTGCCCCTCCTTGGGCGCGACAGGCGTTCCTGCCGAAGCTCTCAGGTTGCCGGCAATTTCCCGAATTTTAACGACCAAGGCCTTCTCGCGTTCCCATCTCTCTTTCAACAACCCCAGCCTTGATTCGCAGTTCTCAATATCCTTTGCTAACGCAGCGATCGCGGCTGAATGATCAGCGCCAATCGCCGACTCTCGTTCTAAAATCTCGCGATTCAATTTGAGTCTCGATGCTTCTCGAATCACATCCTCGATCGCCGGAGGAGTCGCCGATTGACTCAGGTTGATTCTCGCACAACTGGTATCGATAAGACTGATCGCCTTGTCAGGCAACTGTCTGCCACTGATGTAGCGACTCGATAGTTTAACTGCATCGATAACCGCTTCATCCAAAATGTCGACCTTGTGATGAGCCTCCAGAGTCTTCTTCAAGCCGCGCACCATTTCAATCGCAACCGCATCGGACGGCTCTTCCACTTTGACAACTTGAAAGCGTCGTGCTAAAGCAGCATCTTTTTCGAAATATTTTTTGTACTCAGCCCAGGTTGTCGCAGCGATCGTGCGCAATTCACCGCGAGCCAAAGCTGGCTTGAGCAAGTTGGCAGCATCGCCCTGCCCAGCTGTTCCCCCAGCCCCGATCAACGTGTGGGCTTCATCGATAAAAAGAATAATGGGCTTAGGAGAAGCTTTGACCTCATCGATGACTGACTTCAGCCGATTTTCAAACTCACCCTTAACCCCTGCACCCGCTTGTAATAGTCCGAGATCAAGCGTTCTCAACTGAACATCTTTCAGAACATCAGGTACGTCACCCGCAGCGATTCGCAGGGCAAAGCCTTCAACAACGGCCGTCTTTCCGACACCCGCTTCACCAGTAAGAATCGGGTTGTTTTGTCGACGGCGAGTGAGAATATCGATCACTTGCCGAATCTCCTGATCGCGTCCTAGCACTGCATCGATTTTACCATCTCTCGCTCTCCCCGTTAAATCAATGGTAAACTGATCC
>JBEGUT010000477.1:0-4020 GCA_041178745.1 Planctomycetota bacterium
CTTTGCGTGGTTCAATGGGGCTTAAGGAAGCACTTTTTGATACACCGATTTTAAGATATTCCGTTCCATTATAGAGCGGGAGGTAAACCGCATACTTACGAAGCATCGGCTCTAATCCCGAAACAAGCGACTTGTTAGTTGCTTGAGTGTTAGGAGCACAAACGGCGATCCATTTCCACTGACCATCGGAATCCTGGCCGTAAAGGTCCAACCCCGAGACTCCCGTTGCTGGCATATGGGGCATGTTGAGATTGGATGAGGTCACCTTGTAGTCGACATGGATTTCGGTGGAGTCGGTTTGGAATCGCACCATCATGCCAGCCGAGTGGCGGCTAAGATTCCACACGGAATCGGTAACAACTCCTTTCGCACGTCCAGGGAGTCGGTCGTACCAGCTTTCCGTATCTTGAAAAGCTTTACCTTCGACTCCCCAGTCGCGCACATCACCCCATTGCATTTCCGCATCCACAGCATGCAACCATCGCGGATTTGTAATTGCGCACGCAGCAAGTGTAGTCGAAAGAAAGAGACGGCGATTGAGTGACATCGTAGGCAATTTCCTTTAAACGTGTAGTATAGGAGAGACAGGAAGAAGAGGTAGGAAAAGAGCAGCTAACTTACGCCTGTGAAGTATTTCCTCCGATTTGATTGCGGAGTTCGTTGATCAGACCAGGTTCTAATTTTAACGAGGTGCGAAGATCTTCAAGGTACCTCTGTTCGGCCAGATTCGCCTCATCGATAACAAGTGCCGAAGCCAAATACATTTCAATCGCAGCACCGGTCGAGTCGGCAAGGCTTGCTACCGAGGAGGCACTTCGCTGGTTTGATATTTCCCCCTTGAGCCATTGCTGTGCATCATCAGGCAACTGTAAAGATTTCATTCGGTCTTCGATCAATGATCGTTCGGTCGATTCAATCTGACCGTCGGCTTGGGCAGCAGCAATCATTGCTCGCAGAAGATTGAGACTCCGCGTTTCCGCAGCGACTTCGGTCAACGTGTTGAATGAATCAACGTTACCTGACGAGGAGGAATCCCCGCGGCTAGCTTGCCAATTCTGATATGCTTTGTATCCAATAGTTCCGAGAGCGGCGAGTGTGCCTACTTTTAAGATGTTTCCGGAAACTCTTCTTCCAGACTTTGTGCCTAACAATAAGGCAGCGACACCACCAAGTAGTGCACCTGTTCCGAGTTTCTTTAGAGTTTCGCTTCGCTCCAGACCCTCAGTCGGAATGCCGAGTTGTTTCTGCGCGAAGTCGCTGGCTTGAGAACTAACCTGCCTTCCGGCGGAAATCAATGAATCGAATAGAGCTTTAGTATCCATGGAATCATTCTCGGAAGTGACGATGAGAGGTTAGGCGATTTGTATCTCGGAACTATGTTAGCTTAGCTGACTGGAATACAAGGTAACAGAGGCATCGACGATTTGTAATTTGCCAGACATTCTAAAAGCTTCTGGGAGGAAAAGCTTGGCAACAGCAACCTGATAGTGAGTATTGTCAGAGTAAGAGTAGCAACGCGAGGAACTGTCGTCGTACAATCTTATGGACTTAAGATGATGAAGTGGTAGGGTAATGCGGGCCTGCCTGGAGTACCTGTCAAACATAATTGGCTGATGGAACATAAATTCAAGCAACGTACGATATCGAAGGACAATCTAGTTCAATAGAAAGTGAAAGTGTAATGTCGATCGATGCATTAAAAAAAGTTAGGCGACGCAAACTCGCTGTAGCCATGGTTCATGTGCTCACTGTATTGCTATTCAATTATCTTTCGTTGCGACTTGTTCGAGCTGATGAGCCAGCAATGCGGCCTAATATCTTGTGGTTTGTTGTCGACGATATGTCGGCGAATTTTTCCTGTTATGGTGAAAAAACGATTCAGACCCCTAATGTCGATGCGCTGGCGCGAGAAGGTGTGAGATTCTCAAATGCGTTTGTTACCGCACCGGTTTGCTCTCCATGTCGCTCGGCGTTAATCACCGGGATGTATCAAACAACCATCGGTTCACATCAGCATCGAAGCGGCAGAGGTTCGGAGAAAATATTTCTCCCAGCAGGCGTCGTACCCGTTCCGCAGCTCTTCAAAGAAGCGGGCTACTACACTTGCATCGGTTCTGGATTGCCACAAGGGGATGCTACACCCAAGCGAAGAAATGCGAATGGAGGATTGGGTAAGACGGATTACAACTTTGAATGGGATCCATCGATGTACGACAGTGCCGATTGGGATGGACGCCAAGCGAATCAACCGTTTTTTATGCAAGTGCAATTGGAGGGAGGGAAACTGCGTGGTGGTACCGATGAGAGTGCCAAGAAATTATCTCAGCGTGCCGAAACGGAATTCGGGAACAGTGTGCAACCAAACGAGGTCATCTTGCCTCCCTATTACCCACGCGATCCAGTGCTTCTTCGCGACTGGGCTGCTTATCTAGACGCTGTTCGCTTCACCGATCAGCACGTCGGAAAGGTCATCAACCGGTTGAAGAAGGAAGGACTTTATGAAAATACTTTAGTTGTGTTTATCACCGATCATGGCATCAGTCATGCGCGAGGGAAGCAGTTTCTCTACAACGAGGGAACACACATTCCCATGATCGTGCGAGGTCCCGGGATCAAGGGGGGGCAGGTACGGCAGGATCTGGTGCAACATATCGATCTGGCTGCATTTTCTTTAGTTTTCGCGGGCATCCCAATCCCCTCTGCGATGCAGGCTCAAGATATTCTTTCAAACGATCATCAGCCGCGCGATGCTGTCTTCGCAGCTCGCGATCGATGCGATGAAACGGTTGAACAGATTCGAAGTGTTCGCACTGAGAAGTTTCTGTACATCCGAAATTATTATCCTCGCCGACCTCATCTCCAGCCCAACGACTACAAAGATAAGAAAAGTATTCTCATTCGCTTGCGAGAACTTCATGCGTCAAAAGCATTGGACGAACTCAGCGAGCGACTGCTATTCAGTCCAGAAAGATCTGCTGAGGAACTTTATCAATGGAAAAGTGATCCATGGCAGCTTAAGAATCTAGCAACAGATCCAGAGTATCGAGAAATTCTTGAAAGCCATCGTCAAAAGCTAGATCATTGGATCGCAACTACTGGCGATCGCGGCGCGGAAGCGGAATCGATGTACGATAGCGACATGAAAGTTTACGTCGGCAACGGAAACCCGCAGGTAGAGAAGAATATTTCGCTGATGAAGCAGTGGGCTAGGGAAGGGAAGTAGGGGCGACGGGCGTAAGTCACGCTAGGCATTAGATCTTTTTGAAATAATTACCGGATGATCGAATGAAAAACGCCAAGGTAGCTTGTAGGCACCTTGGCGTTAGTTGCATTTCAATCGCTGGGCAAGCGAATAGAGTTACTACGCTGTCTTCGGATTACCAGACTCGATTCGCATACCGTAGAACGAACGCCATACGAAGTACTGAGCGATCACGAAGAACACAGCGGCTACGGCAAGCGTTTGAGTCGAGCCGATTTGTCGATTCATCGATACGGCTAGTTCAACAGCAAGCAAACCGAACAGCGTGGTGAACTTGATGATCGGGTTCATGGCCACCGAAGAGGTGTCCTTGAACGGATCGCCTACGGTATCACCCACAACGGTCGCGTCGTGCAAATCGGTTCCCTTGGCTCGCAATTCTGTTTCGACAAGTTTCTTTGCATTGTCCCAAGCACCACCGGCATTCGCCATGAAGATCGCTTGGTAGAGACCGAAGATTGCGATCGAAACCAAGTAGCCGATGAAGAAGAATGGTTCGACGAACGCAAAAGCGAGAGTCGAGAAGAAGACCGCTAGGAAGATATTGAACATACCTTTCTGAGCATAGATCGTGCAGATCTCAACCACCTTCTTCGAGTCTTCGACAGACGCCTTGGTCGTTCCATCAAGTTTAATGTTCTGCTTGATAAATTCCACGGCTCGATAAGCACCCGTGGTCACCGCTTGCATCGATGCGCCGGTGAACCAGTAGATCACTGCACCACCAGTTACCAAACCAAGCAAGAATGGTGGATGCA